>NZ_BAAABL010000011.1:0-27724 GCF_039520965.1 Halarchaeum salinum | reverse complement strand
AGTCTGTGGGACATCACGCCACGGTCCGAACCCATCGTAACCCGGAGCGCAGATAGACCGTTATCCTTCCTGCTGCGATATATTAGATGAAACAACCGTTAGGTGGGTCTGCGATTGTATCGGGACGCAGGGTCTACTGAACATGCGGTTCCAGTGGACTTATTGACTTACATTCAAGTTCTTGAATTATGGTGGTAAGTCTGGCTGCGTACGTTCATGCATCACTCACTACTGATACCCACGAGTTCAGCGGCGGATTTGCATTTCTTCTTTTTATCGCAGATTTATTCATTGCGAGCGCTATCGCTCCGAACATTCCAGCAGCCGCCTGACAAACCGAGAGATTAGTCGCCTGTATTGACCGAATCGGGAGTGTGGATAATTCCAGCGCGACGAGGCCGAACCAGACTGTATATCTACTGTCGAAAAGACTATTCGAATGTATAATGAAAGTGCCAGTGTGGGAAAGAATAATGGAAGTGATGGTATGAGAGAAAAGGTTGTGGCATTTCTTGCAGAGTGGCAGATGGGAGCTATCCTTCTACTCGGCTCGGCTATTGTCGGATTTGTTTTCGGCGCTGTTGTGGGGGCGATGTGGTCTGGATTTCTCGGATTAGTTATCTTCTTTATTAGTGCAATACTGGCATTTTCTCTATTCTCGTACTTACTCTACGGCCGTTAAGTTAGACCTCTCTATCTAACGCTCAACGTCGCACCAGCAGGAGTACGACGACGACAGCGAGACACTCCAGATGTCGAGTGTAAATCGCCCCCATCACGAGAGAGATATCCTGTATCCTGCGGTAGTCTCTGAGAGGTTTATCGTGCGGAGAGGGGTGACGCGCACCCGAGGGGGCGTGCGTCGGACTCGAAGATGCACATGCTCATCTACGCGCTGGTAGAGGCATCGACGCGCGACGAAGCACTGGCAGCAGGCATATCTGCGTTCGACCGACTGGTCGGCGCCGCCCCAGACGCCGACGCCGTGTTCGACTACTACGTGACGTTTGACGAGACGGACGTCACCGGGGCGGGCCAGGCACGGTGGGGTGAGCGGCCGGCCGCGACGCCGGTCGAGTCGAACGCCGGCCAAGACCTCTTGGAGGCTGGCTGGGAGGCGACCATCGAGGCGTTCGAGCAGAATCTCGCGGCTGTTCGCGAGGGCTTGGACGAACTCGACGACGAGGCGATCATGCGTGACGAGGACCTCGTCCGGCACGCCTGCCACAACCTTGGTGCCTATCGTGGGCCGTCAGTCGTCCTCTACGACGAACACGGACAGGGGATTCGGGACCGAGACCGGCTCAACACGATTCTCGGCGGCGCCGAGTCGTGCTGGATCGTCCCCGCCGACGTCCACTACTGACGATGGCGGGCTACACGACTCGTCGACGGCCGCCGTGGCAGAAGCCGATCCCGAAAACCGCCTTCGGCTACTGTACGAGCTGTCGGGAGGTCCCGGCGGACCCGGTCTACGCCGCACAGGGTGATCAGCGCTGTGCGGACTGCTACTTCGAGAACGAACTCTCGAGAACGAGCGACGTGTAGACACCCCGTATGCAAAGTGTAAATATCCACCTGGATGGCGCTTTACGATCTCTTAGACAGATTTGGAAGTTTGGATGACGGAGTGTTAACCAACATCTGAGAGCGGGAATAGGGCAGTGTTGGTTAAACTGGCCGGGCCGCGACCGCCGTCGTGTTTGTCGCCCCCGAGAGGGGTGCGGGAGTGCCTGAGTGGTGCTCTCGAACCGAACGATGAGTGGAACTTTCGACGACTACGCGACGGCACAGACGACACACCACCAAGGCGAGATTCGCTACGTCGGCTCCCGGGAGCAGGGAGAGACGGTCGTGACGACCCATCCCGGTGGGGAGCGGCTCACGCCGGAGCGCAGCCTCCAGATCGCCCGGCATAGTCCGAGCGGGTTCGCCGTTGGGTATCGCGGCAGCGGCCCGGCACAGCTCGCACTCGCCGTCCTCCTCGACTACACCGACAACGCGGCGCTCGCCCGTGAACACTATCAGACGTTCAAGGAGGAGGTCATCAGCCACCTCGAGTACGGCGCCGACGGCACCTGGACGCTCACCGACGCCGACATCGAACACGTCCTCCACGACGACGTCGCACCGACTGCCTAGCCATCTCTCACACCAACGATGTCCGATACGACTGACTCTTCGAGCGACGCACGCGCCGAACAGCCGACTGAAACCCAGCACGTCGAACGTACCGACGTCGGCGTCTCGATCACCGTCCAACTCAAACGCGGCTCCGGAACACGCGACGAGGACAAGATCAAGGGCAAAGTGAAAGCCGAGACACTCGACGACGCCCAAGAAGACATGGACGTCCTTCGGGAGTATCTGCACCGGGTCGCCGAGGACGCACGCCAAATCCAACCCGAGGCTGAAACCGAGTAGGAACGCTACTGGAAGCTCTCGATATCGGTTTGTCGACGCCGGGAGCGGGCGAGGCGTCCATCATGCCCAACCGAGAAAGCGAAAATACGAGTACGCTCACGCCCGAACAACGACTTACGCCGGCAAGCTTCGACGTCCTCCGCGCCTGTATCGTGACGATTTCTGACGTCGAGACTGTCCGGGAGTGTGTCGCGTACGAGAACGCACACCAGAATCGTAAACCGATCCTTCGGCGGCTCGCACAGAGAGCGAGCGAGCTCCGAGCAAAAGAGGACGGAGCAGTCGATTTATGCGAGTGACACCCAAGGAATGCATATGAGCGGGATCGAACTCCGGAACGGGGTACTCGTGGTCGGTCGCGAGCCGAACCACCTGGACGAACTCGCGATTCAGTTCTCAAACCTCCTCGAAGGGTTCGATATCGACCACGTCTACATCGCCGGCTACGTATCGATCCTCGCAGGTCGTGCTCGTTCAACCGAGGATGTCGACGTCCTTATCGAAAAAATCGACGAAACGACGGCGGACGAACTTGCGTCGGCACTCGCTGACGAGGGGTTCTGGGGAGCGGCGATGCCGCTCGATTCCCTCTACGAAATGCTCGCGAACGGCGACAACATCTGGGTCGCGCCCGACGGCCAGGTCACACCGCATCTCGAAGTGAAGTTCGCTCGTGACGAATTCGACCAAGCGTCCCTCAAGAACGCGATCACGGCCCGGATCGGTGATGAAACGATTCCGATCGGCCCGCTCGAACTCCAGATCGCGTACAAACTCTACCTTGGCGCGGAGAAAGACCTCGAAGACGCCGTCCACCTCTACACAATGTTCGAGGAAAGCCTTAGTGTCGGGCGACTCGAAGAGTGGGTATCACGACTCAACGTGACGGAGGAATATGAGCGACTCAAACGTTCGTGAGGCCCTCAACGAGAAACACGAGCGGAACCGTGAGCAACGCATCAAGGCTGTCAAGCGCTGGGTAGCATACATTAAATCTGAGCCACCGGAAGTCTGGGGTCCCCAGCAGAACGCGGTCGTCGACGACCAACTTGAGGCCGCCCAACACGTTGGGACATCGGCGCAGCATCAACAGCACGTCAAGGACGTCGCGGCGGACATCGCAGCCGTGAAAGATGACGACACGGCTGGGAGCGAGTAGCGGACCACCTTCGTTGAGCAGTCGAGCAGAGCGGGTTTGTCGAGCCTCCAGAGAGTGTGGAGGCATTCAGTGATGAGCGATACACCAGACCCAGAGGTCCACCATCAAGCAGCGTTCAGTGACGATGGCGGGCTTGAAGTCCAGGAGTCGAGCGTCGAAACATCGCTTGAGGATTTTGGCGCCGACGTTGACCATCGCGACCGTGAGTCACGACGCGATCAGCCCGAGGCCAGCGAGTTCGGCGTCGACGACCGCCCCGAAGTGCAGGACTCAAGTGAGGATGACGAGCAGGCCGCGCTCTTCCCCGATACCGACGAAGACCAGCAGACACTCACCGGCGAAAACGCCGCAACACGCTGTCTCTTCGACGACTAATCACGATCCGATTGACAACCAGTATCTGATTAACCAACAAAAACCCGAGATGGTACAAATTGTTGGTTAATTAGTCTTCGGGATACCCGTCAGCTTCGACGAGTTCGATAACATCCCAGACCGTGAGGACCGAAATGTAGTCCTCGTAGTACGTATTCGAGAGAATCGCTCGAATTGTTGCTTCCGCGTTCCGGTCGTCCATGACGATTCCGATGGAGTCGTAGGCAGTCGAGGCAAGGAGCATGATTGCGGTGCCGGCGAGGCCAGCATCGGTCTTCCGCAATTCGTCTGGTGGCACATGCTCAATGTCGGCGAGACGTTGCTGAATGCGATCCATCACGACTGCCGCCACCGGACCATCATAGACACTCACACCCTCTTGCACGGGCTGGGCGACGCTAATCCAGGACTCGGACTGCGCCTTGTGCAGCCAATCGGCACTGATCCAGCCCTGCTGCTCCTCGATTTCTTCGCAAACACGCTGACTCAGATACAGCTGGATCCCGTTGCTCTTGACGTGATTTATGAAGGCCTGATAGCGATCGTGGCCAGGGCCGCCGAGCGTCCGGAGAAAGCTCGTATCCAAGACGAGTGCACTTGGCAGGGGCGAAATCGCGCTCACGCGTCAACAACGTAGGGAGCGTCAGCGATCGTTCGCTCGTGGACGTCCTCGCCATGGTTGGGGAATGCAGGGTCAACCGGACTGATGCGACCGATGATCGCTTCGATGGCCTGTGAGACTGCAATACCTGCGGCAGCGGGAACATCGAGCGCCGCAGCGATGCCACGGCGCGTCTGCTCACCCCGAAGATATGCGTCGGTCTCACCGACCGCGTTGAGTAACGCCGCGTCCCCATAGCGATCGCGGAAATACGCGATATCGTCATCAGTCGTGCTCGCCCCATAGACCGCGATGACGACCGGTGAGACGACGAGTTCGCCGGTTTCTGTCTCCCATGTCCCGACGACTGGCTTGGCTGTCCAGAGCGCGGCGCCGTCCTCGTACTCATCACATTCCTCGGCGACACCGAGCTCAGCCAGCTCGTTCGCGTACTTGTACGCAGTGCTCTTCACGATCCCCTGGCGGTCCATCGCTCGTTTCACCGTCGTCGGCGAGTTCAGGAGGAGATCAGTGTAGAAGTAGGCGAGATCGGCGTCTGTTAGGAGTCGCTGCACAGCGAAAAACATCGAGACGCCCGACTCGTCACCTCCGACGTCTCCAATCGGTGCACCAGCCATTGTAGTCCATAGTACGCGAACTAGAGACTAAAGGATTGCGCTGCCGCGAACAGGTTTGTTAGCCCCGGGTAGGGGTGCGGGCGCGCCCACGCGGCGCGTCGTCGCGAACAAATCCATGAGTGACGCACACACAGAGGCAGCGGTCGCGTTCGAGGATTCGAGCTCGAGAAGCGAATCGATGACCGAGACGATTGAGGCGTGGGTTGAGGACCTCATCACGCACGTCGAGGAGGCACGTAAGAGTGAATCGTTCCAAGAGTGGCTGGACGTGCAGAGTCGGTTCCACGATTACTCCTACCGGAATACCCTCCTGATCAAACTCCAGTGTCCGGAGGCGACGAAGGTCGCGGGCTATCGGGCGTGGCAAGAGGAGTTCGACCGACACGTCCAGGAGGGCGAGAGCGCCATCTGGATCTGGGCACCCATCATCGCGAAACAATGCCCGGAGTGCGGGAACTCGCCAAACTACCACGAACAAAGCGACTGTGCGTACGACGAGACGCCACCGGAGGAGTGGTCGGAGGGACTCGTCGGCTTTCGGCCGGCATCGGTCTTCGATGTCTCACAGACCGAGGGCGAGCCACTTCCGGAACTCGAGACGGTGGCGACGGGCGACGCCGGCACCCTCGTCACCGTCCTCGAAGACGCAGCTGTAGAGCTCGACGTCGAGGTGCGTCTCGTCGACGCCGACGAGTGGATCCACGGGCAGGCAGAAGGCATCTGCAAGCCACGTCAGTCAGACGAACGGCCGGTCGTTGAGGTTCGGGATCGTGCGAACGAGGCTGACCTCGCGGTGACGCTCGTCCATGAACTCGCACACGCCCTCCTCCATGGCGCCATCAGCGACCCACTGGCGCGCTCCGAGCAGGAACTCGAAGCCGAGGCCGTCGCGTACATCGTCGGCCGCCACTACGGCCTTGACACGAGTAATTCGTCGTTCTACCTCGCCGCCTGGGCCGGCGACGACCCGGAGGCAATACGGGAGCGACTCGGCCGAATCAGCCGAACGGCTGAGCAACTCATCGACGTCGTCGATTCAAAGACCGCATAGCGATCCGAATTCTCCACACCAAGAGGCGGCCAATTCAGTAAACTATCCAATAGTAATGGAAGCGAAAGCCGGTGTGATGGCAATTTTCCTACTTGAGGCGGCTGTATCCGATACGCTAATATATAGACAAGTCCAAATGGGGATAGTGAACGATCTCACTGGCTTCCAGCGCGACCTGCTCTACGTCATCGCGGGGCTGGACGAGCAGCACGGCCTCGCAATCAAGGACGAACTCGAAACGTACTACGAGAGCGAAGTCCACCATGGCCGTCTCTATCCGAACCTCGATGAGCTCGTTGAGAAGGGTCTCGTCGACAAGGGGAAGATCGACGAACGCACCAACTCCTACGCGCTCACGCGACGTGGCCGACGCGAGCTCGAAGCACGCCGCGAGTGGGAGAACCAGTACGTCGACCTGTAGAGACACGAATTAGCGGCACGAGCCACTCTGAACCGCTCTACTCGGAGGGTCCCGCGATCTCGAGCTGATCGACCAGTTCTTCAATTTCCGCAGTCTCGTCGATAGCGGAGAGCCAGCGCTCAGGAAGCGACGACGCACCGAAGCGCGCGCCGGCGACTGCACCGGCGATCGCGCCGATAGTGTCGGTGTCACCACCGCGATTGACAGCAGTCACGATTGCCTCCTCAGCACTACTGGTGTGCAGGCCGTCGTGTAGCGCTGTTTGCAGGGAATGGACGACGTATCCGGACGTTTCCAGTGACGCAGGGCGGTCGCCGCGGGCGATCGGTTCGAGTGCAGCCATGAGTTCGTCTGGTGCGTCCGCACCAACGTCGTCGAGCGCGTCGTGTAGCGGTGTGTCAACATCATGGAGCAGACCCGCGATGGTGAGAGTGAGAATCGCGCAGCCGTAGGTGCATCGCGGATCGGCGTGCGTGATCTGCGAGGACTGCCGGCTCACCGTAACGAGTTGCGCCCGATCTTCCATGTAGGGAAGCGCGAGCGGTGGACACCGCATCACACTGCCGTTCCCCGCGTTCTGGCCTTCTGGACTCTGCGCCCAGACCTGCTGGCCGGCCTCATCCCACGCGTCACCATGCTTGAGGCGGCTGAGCGCACGCATCGTCATCCGACCGATATCGAACGGGCCACTGTCGTACCACGCGACGAACTGCTCCGCGATATCCGCCGGATCGAACGTCTGTTGGTCGACAAGGCTGTGCGCGATGCAGAGTGCCTGCTCGGTGTCGTCAGTGATCGTGCCAGCAGGCTGATTCCACGTGCCGTGCCCGACCATCTCGTCGAGACGACCGTGCTCGGCAGCGATATTCGACGCCGAGGCGAACTCAACCGGCCGGCCAAGCGCATCACCACATGCAAGCCCGAGAAATACACCACGAGCTCTATCTGCGTCCATACGTCACCAAGGACGACCGCTGAGAAAAGTGTAGGGTCGCGGTCACTCCTCAGGTTTCGTACCCGTGCGGAGGTTCTCTCGGTACGCTGCCCACGCCTGGTACATCTCCACCTTCTCGTCCTCCGTCATCGTGTCGTGCTCGTCGTCGTCGTAGAACGGCAGTTCGTCCTTCTCGGGCATCGCCATGACCCGCCCGAGTGGGTACAGTTGTTCGTAGTAGTGTTCCAGCACCCACTCTTCGCCGTGCTCCGCGACGGCTTGCTGGATGTATGGTGCCGCTTCGGGATACTGCTCCGCGAGTTGGTCGGGCATGGTGTGGTCGTCTTCTACGCGTTCGTGTATTCGGCGAGCGAGTGATTAGGACTATCGACGGTCCACTTGCCGATCTGGATGAGCTCGTAGGAGTCGATGGGGGCGTCGAGCGCGTCGGCAAGCTCTGATCGGACATCCAAGGGGAGGTCGGCAACGGGAATGGCGGTGAGAGGACGCTGAGTGAGGCTGTAACTGCTCGCTAGACTCGTCGGTACGATGACGATGACGTTCTCACTCTCGACATCGCCGAGCGCGAGTTCGGCGTCGCGATGTTGGAACACCGTTCCGTCGAGTTCGTCGACTGGGAAGAGCACCTTTGCGTCCCCGTGGTCGATACTCGCCCCCGACCGCCCGAAATGTCCCTTGAGCATAATCAAGTAATAATATATGTCCTGTATGCATTAGTCTTGTGGTGGAACAGACAGATCCGGCCGCGGCACACGACCCCCAGCGTTGAGTAGCCTGGTCGAGAACCTCACAGTATGCCTCGTGATCTCTACGACTGTACTGCAGCGGAACTCGCCACCAAGCCCGTCGAACACCTCCCCCACGACACGTCGCCGAGTGACGCCGCCGAGTGGCTCACAGAGAATGGCTACGACGCCGCACCCGTCTACCGAGACAGCGACCCCGTCGGGTTCATCCACGAAGACGACGTCACCACTGACACCACAGGCGACACGCTTGACGCCTACCTCACGCCGCTCACAATTACTCACATGATCAGCGGGGACGCGGCCTTCCCTGCCGTCCTCGCCGCCCTCATCGAGCACTCCGCCTACTTCCTTGGTGGCCACAATCACGTCAGCGGCGTCCTCACCCGCGCCGACCTCAACACTGCCCCCGCCCGCATGTACTTGTTCGACCGCATCACCTACCTCGAAGAACACCTCCGCAAACTCGTCCTCATGGAGGCACCCGACTGGAAGCGGACATCCGTCACCGTCAGCGAAATCGAGGCGATCGAAGAGCGCTACGAGGACGCCCAAGCCGCGAATGTCGCCCTTGAGGAGATCCACTACGCGCAGTTCTCGACTCTCGAAACTATCGTCACCGACGTCGAGGCCTGCTGGCAGGCGTGTGGCTTCTCACGAGATGAAACCGCGGATGCGCGACTCCACGACGTCACCGAACTCCGCAACGACGTCGCACACGCCAACCTCCTCGTCGAAAACACCGACAGTGACCGCTTTCTCAGCAGTGGCCGCACAACTGAGAATCTCCATGACACTCTCCAAACGATCACCGAGGTACTCGCGTCTCTCCAAGACGCTGGCTACGACCCGGACCCAACCGCAGCACGACGCACGGAACAGCAAGTCGGTCCTGACACGCGACCATAGACGCTCCTAACGAGGCTGTTGCCATGTGGCCTCACAAAGTAGCCACAACGCGCCGGCATCTTAACCAACATATAGGGATAGGATCTGCGTCTTGTTGGTTAAGGTTTGTCGGCGCCCGCGAGGGGCGGGGCGCACAGACCCCCGCTTTCGAACGATGCCCGAACACGATCTCGCAACGCTCCTTGCGGAAGCGGTGCACGTCGCGAACGACTACCCGGCGGTCGCGAACGGCGTCGCTGACTCGCTCCACGAATACCTGCGGTACGCCGTCCTCCGACTCCTCGAAGGCGACGCCGGCCCGCACTCACCGACAGTCGACGTGACCGTCGGGTACGGGATGGACGCGGCAATGGCGGACACCTGGCGCTCAACAGTCCCCTGGTGGGACGAAATGCCCGCCCGGGAGGACTGCACGCGGTTCCGCGTCTTTTACCCCGACGACGTCGCACACGTCCCACGAGCAATCAGCAACGTGATGGGCGCACTCGGCGCGTGGCGTGTCTGGTCGGGTGACGCCGTCGACATCGGCGCCTACGACCACCGTGGTCGTCGTGAAGTCCACTACTGCTGGCCAATCGGCCATCCCGTCGAGGACCGACTCGACGAGCGCCTCGAACGAGACACACAGGCCGTCGCGACTGACGGTGGCTGTGCGGGCGACATCCGAGCGCGCGAAGCCGTGAGCGACCAAGCGCAGACGGGAGGCCTCGAAGCACGGACACAACGCGCACTCGACGAAGAGATGGCCGTCTCACTCCTCGCGAAGGGCGGCCAGTACGAAGTTCGCTCGCAGTCCGGACGCGTCTACGACGTCGACGTGATCGCCAAGACGTGCTCCTGTCCGGACTACCAGCAGCGCCACCCCGACGGCGGCTGCAAGCACCTTCGTCGGGTTGACCACGAGATCGAGCACGGACGAGTCCCACGGCCGGATGGCCGACTCCCCGAAACTCCGAGGTCGGAGAGTTAACCAACATGAGACTGCGAGAGCGGGTCGTTGTTGGTTAACAGTGGTGGGCACGGCCAGCTAGCGGTCAGGCGGTGAGAGTTGGGAAAAGGCCGTTGAGAGCCAGTTTAGAGGTCGCGCGGCTGGACAGTCTTGCGTCCATTCGCCTCAGCGCGTGCCGCTGCTTCCTCGAGCAGCTCTTCGACTTCCTCGTCCAGTGCCGCGTAGAAATCGCCGGCGACGTTCTTCTCTGCCAGTGCATCCTTCACCGCGGCTTTGACGACAAGATTCGACATACAGCATCAAGTTCGTCCGTCGCCCACATATAAGAAGGGGGTGAGGGAGCCAGGGTGAAACAGCTGACGGGAGGACAGGAACAGATCAGAGCCGAGTCAGTCTCGGTGGAGAGTCTGTGCTGCTCACGACCGGAGAACTATCCGGGAGTCTTAACCAACACACCTAAGCAATCTCCGTGTCTGTTGGTTAAGACGACCAGACGATGCCCTATTCGCCACCGACACCACCACAGGAACTCTCGAGTGACCTCGTCGAATCACTGGAGGACTGTTCGGCAGAGGAGCTCCGAGCGGTTGAGCGCTATGCCGACGCGCTTGCCGAGTACCGTGAGCGGGAAGCCCGGCTTGCAGAGGACGACCAGGACGAAGTAGCGGACCATCCCGAAGAGCTGCCAGACGACGTTCCGACGCGAGCGACGCTCACCATCAAAGAAATCAACGGTAATCGCTACTATTACTGGCAATGGCGCGATGGCGAGAAGGTTCGGTCTCAGTATAAAGAGCCCGTTGAGTAATGGACAACGGGCCAGCAGGTGCGTCTGACTCGACACCCCACCGTTTCCACTAATACGATTACATACTGGAAGACGGTGGGCGTTGACGTCCACACCCTCCCCACCGTTTCCAGTAAAGCTAGCGATAGAGGCGGCACGAGCTACAGATAGAGATTATTTCAAGAGCAGATATTAGATACTATCCTCAGTGAAGGTCTACTACGGACTAGTTTTCTGGGAAGAATCATAAAGCTATCCCCTTTCTAGGCTTCTTCTCTTGCGCGCTTCTTCTCTTTGCACGTCTTTACTGGAAATGATGGGGGGAGGGTGTTCCGAGTATCCCTATTCCTCTCTCCCTCCACCCTCTGTCGGTTTTCGGCTCCCACTCAATTTACTGGAAACCACGGGGTCTCTAAGATATATAAATACGTCTTTACTGGAAATACTGGAAGGGGGTGGTTATCCTACTCCATCTCCAACCTGGACCCAGCCTCCACCGTATACTGGAAATGGTGGTGTGTTCTTCACCAAAACTTGGTCAAGATCGGCCTACCAGAACTCCCTTTCTCGACTGGAAGCAGTGGGGGCGTAATTGAATAGCGGAACCTCCGGCCCACATTGGTTATACTGGAAATAGTGGAAACGGTGGTGGAAACAATTATAGTCTCGGCTAGATTCAGTTGGCTCTAACATGAGTCCTCGATTTCAGCCTGACGACACTCTATACAAACGTCGGAACACACTCAAAGTGGAGTATGTCCCAGACGACATCGTCGGCCGGGATAACGAGATCGAGGAATATGAGGCAGCTCTTCAGCCGATCATCAACGGTGAATACCCCGACAATATCTTCATATACGGGAAGACCGGCGTCGGGAAGACCGCTGTGACGAATTTCTTGCTTAACGAACTTCAAGCCTCAGCAGAACATTTCGAAGTCGACCTTTCGGTCATCACCCTCAATTGTGACGGGCTCAGTACGAGCTATCAAGCCGCAATCAGCCTAGTAAACAACCTCCGTGAACCTGAAAACCTGATCGCTGAAACCGGCCACCCTCAATCCAAAGTCTACCGTCTGCTCTGGGACGAACTCAACAAGCTCTCGGGAACCGTACTCGTCGTCCTTGACGAGATTGACCACATCAAAGATGATACGTTCCTCTACCAGATTACTCGTGCGGACAACAATGGGTATATCGACAACATTCAACTTGGCCTCATTGGAATTAGTAACGACTCTACATTCCGAGAGCAGCTTGACGCGAAGGTCCAGTCGTCGCTATGCGAAACAGAGATCTCCTTTCCACCGTACGGGACGGAAGAACTCCAGAAAGTCCTCGAACAACGGGCGGATATCGCCTTCCACCCAGGTGCCCTCGACGGAGACGTAATCCCATTGTGCGCTGCGCTCGGCCGCCAAGATGGTGGAGACGCTCGACGAGCGATTACTCTTCTTCGGAAGGCTGGAGACCTTGCCCGTACCGAGAACGCAGAGGCAGTTACAACGACTCACGTTGAACGTGCTCAAGAAAAACTTGAGGCGCAACAGAGTATGGATATCATGCGTGACCTCACAGAACACGAGAAACTCACGCTGTATGCACTAATCACGCTCGCTGCCGAGAACGAAACCCCTGCTCGCTCACGCGTCATCTATCAGCGCTATAAGCAATTCTGCGAACTACAGGGACGTGATCCCCGCACTGCCCGCCGGATGCGAAGCTTCCTCTCTGACTTCGAAATTCTCAATCTCACGATTTCGCAGATGGAACACCGTGGCCAGGATGGTGGTACGTATCGCGAACACGAACTCAACCGCGATATTGCAACCGTCGTCGACGCGCTGCAGACCATCATCGGTGAATTCGGTGCCCATCAGAGTATCGTCGAATACCTCCCTGACTCAGGCGAACAGTTTGCCTCGATGTAGTCCGCCTTCCGGGATGTGGTTGGTGTGACTCTGGTCTGCTAAGTGACCTCCTCCTCGCCGTGAACGGCGAGGCTTCCCACGGCACTGCACCGCTGATTTGGGATATTTGCTGGTTCACGACCCGTCGGTATGACAGGCCGATGGCGGGGCCACACCGCCGTTACTCCTATCCCCGGCAAGGGGACTCGGAGTTATCTTGACCGAGACACCACAGCGGTTCGAGAGTGTGTCTCGAACATTCTGAGCCTCGGAGTCCGATATTGTCCGATTAGGTGGGCGGTCATGCCGCCTCGGTGTACGTCATACTACGACACGATGCCACTTAAATATCCGTCTGAAGCTGATGCGTGGTTCGTGGAGGCGTTGTCGGATTCACTCCCGTCCCCAGAACGCGGAGTGTTCTGGTGTGCGAACGAGACGCGAAGCGTCTCGTCAACGCCGCAAACGGCGGGATTCTCTCCCCCGAAGAAAGATAGCGACGCCCCCAACAGGAAGAACGTTCATCAGTTGTGTTCACTAGATTTGTTCACTGGTTGTGTTCGCTGCATTCATTGAGTGTGTTCATGGTGTTTGTTCAGGAATGTGTTTAGCGTAGTTTGATAATGAATGAGGCCCATGTTGAGTGTATGTTAGCGTACTCGACGTACAGCGAGGCCGGCGGTGTCGGCAAGACCACGACTGCCGCAAACCTCGCTGTCGCGCACGCCCGTGCCGGCCTCAAACCACTCGTCGTTCCGCTCGACCCACAGGACGGCGATCTCTCGCGCCTCTTCGGCGTCGACGACCACCGCACCGAGTCCGTCGACAATCTCGTCCGCCATATGATTCGCCGCCCAAAGGGTGACTTCGACGCCCTCATTCGAACCGTCGAGGGCGTCGACATCATCCCTGAGCACAACATGCTCTCGGACCTCACCGAATACCTCCAACGCGAGAAAGACCAAGCCGAAGCGATGGGCGAAGCATTCGGGATGCACGCCCAACTCCTTCGCGTCCTCCAGGAAGCCAACGTCCCAGAGAACTACGACGTCCTCATCTGCGACCCTCCCGCAACCGAAGGCCCGCATCTCTACAACGCAATTAACGCTACTCGCTCCCTCGTCATCCCCGTCGAACCAAGCGCGAAAGGCCGTGCCGCCGTCGAAGGCCTTGAATCCCTCGTCTCGGGCTTTGAGGACCAACTCGATATCGAAGTCGGCGTCCTTGCTGCCCTCCCGATCGGCTTCAAAGATACACGCGACCAGCGCGCCATCATGAACGAGATCGACTACCCGATTCCCGAAGTCATCGGCGAGCGTGCCTCCCTCATGGAGGGGTGCTGGATGGAACAATGCTCGGCGTTCACCTATGTTCGAGAGCACCGTGACCGGCGGCGTGACTACGAGCTTGAGACGCTCGCCCAGTTCGACCGGGTTGCCCGCCACCTCGAGGAACAGGTCGGCTTGGACGCACCGAACCCACCGGAGCCTGGTGACGTCGACCACGAGGTGCTACAGACATGACGGGGATGAAAGAAGGCGCCGGAGACGATCCGTTCGCCGACGACCCTACACCGGACACCGATTCTGACTCCGACTCAGTCGAACCCGAATCAGCGGATAACAATAGTACGGGCGCTGAGGGCACGACATCTCCGGCGAGTGAGTCTGGGCAGCCGATGCAAATTCCCTACAAGTTCCGTCGAGACGGAGTACAGGATGGTCGTGACCGAGTGCCGCTCTTCCTCCAGCCAGAAACCAAGAACGCCGAACGGGATGCACTCCGAGAACTCGAAGGCCGTTTCAATGGTAATGTTTCACTCACCGATCTCCGGGAAGCCCTTGTAATCGTCGGCCTTGAACATCTCAACGAAGTCGAAACCGAACTTGAGGAGTGGGGCTACGGGATGACCTTCGATTGAACGAAACCCTCACTCATCTCTCCGGGCGGGACCCGAACTACTACCACTACGAACGGTAACGGGTCTGTTCAACAACCCGAGGAAGATGGGGAACAAGCATCTTGACGCTTACGAGGAGAAGTACGGCAAACTCCTGCGGTGGAATAGTGGGGGTTTGCTTGACTGGTACACGCGTCGAATGCGTCCAGTATCCCGACAGCGTTTAACGAAGCGGCGGCGAGTTCGCTAGTAATGCGTACTCGGACGGCCGTCGCACTTGTGCTGGTTATCCTCGCACTTGGCGGCGTTGCCGGCTACGCGTTCCTCAGCCAGTCGGGTGGTGCGCTCAGCGTCGAGTGGGTTTCAGAGACACCGCGCCCGAATCAGGTGAATCACCACCCTGTCACCGCGGTAGTGAGCGACGGCCGCGTCGATATTGTCGCGCCTGTGAGTTCTGTCGCGGGGAAGGACGCACGCTGCCGAGTGACGATGCTGAACGCGAATGGTTCGATCCGTTGGCAGCGTGCTATTGACCCGGACCAGTGCGCGATTCACGGTATCGGTGATGCAGTCATCACAGACGCAACCGGTGACGGGAATGCCGATGTCCTCGTTCCGACGACAGAAAACCGCCTCTACGTCTACAACGCTACCGACGGGGCGACCGAGTGGAAACAGAACCTCACGTCGTTCGGATACGCTGGCCCAGTTGTTCTTGAGTCGCCACGCCGTCTCATCATACAGCCAGACTTCCAGGGTATGGTGTTCGGCATCACCGCGAATGGGAGCGTGGCATGGCGCCACGACCTCAATGAGACCGTCTTAGCGAACCCCGAGCAGATCGATGTTCCCGATATTCCCGAGCCAACAGTCGTGATTGGCTCGAGCTCGAACGTCACCGTCCTCAGCGCGAACGGCACAGTCGTCTGGAAACGGACGGCACGGGCGACGTGGCTCGCGACAGGTCACTCTGCCGGTCGAGACGTAGTCATCACATCTGGTGGCTCGACGATTACTGCGTTTACCGCGAACGGCACGCAGTTGTGGCAGCGCGAGAACTGGACGCGGCCCTCACTCGGTCACGTCGCGGACGGGGACGCTGACGGCACACCGGAGGTGTACGTTGGGAGTGGCGGTGACGCCGTCGCCGCGCTGAACGTGACGACGGGCGCGACGGAATGGCGGACCGACCTTGCCATCGATGCGAACATGCTTCCACCGCCCGCCGTCGGCGACGTTGATGGTGACAGCGCCCGCGAGGTCGTCGCGGTCACGAACGGGGGCACTGTCCACGTGATGAACCCGAATACCGGGGAGATTCGCGCATCGTACCGCCGTGATGTCGCAGTTTGGGCGGAGCCGACGCTCTTCGATATCGATAATGATGGGAGTGAGGAGATACTCGTCATGTACGGTGATGGACGCGTCGTCGCTCTTTCCTACCATGCATCCTGACCTCGCCCCAACCACGACTGCTACGACGCCAGTCCTTGACGGCCTGCTCATCGGCTCGCTCGGCCTAGCCACGCTTCTCTTCGTGCTCTCGCTGGCCGCGTACACCCGTCGACGTACCCGCTCCGTACTCTTACTCGTCGCGTCGTTCGGTGCGCTCTTCGGCTACTCGCTCATTGCGGTCCTGCAGGTGCTGGGGATGGTGACTGAGCAAACGCATCATCTCGTCGAGCACGCACTCGTTCTCGTCCAGTCGGCACTCGTCCTCGCTGCAGTCTACTATGCGCGCACGATCGAGCGAGCGGCGGGCGACGATGAGACGACATTAGTACCCGAGTCCCGAAGGGAGGAGTAGTGATGGAGGGTCTGTCGGGTGATTCGCTGTGACTGATCAGCGCGCCCGTCTCACGTCGTACGTCACAGATCACCCTGGAGTTCACTTTTCGGGCCTGCAGGAGGCACTTGACCTCGCAACCGGACAGACGCAGTATCACCTCCACCGGCTCGTTCGCGACGGTGATCTCGATCGTATGGAGTTCTACGGCCGCACGCATTACTATCCGATTGACTGTCCCTCGTGGGATCGTGCGGCATTCGCGCTTGCGCGCCGCGAGACAGTCCGCGACGTGCTTCTCGTCCTCCTTGAGAGTGGGCCGAGCGTGCCGGCGACTGTCGCCGACGAGATCGATATCGCGCGTAGCACGCTCGAACATCATCTCGACCACCTCACGACGCACGATATCGTTCGGAAGGAACGAGATAGTCGGAATCGCGTTACGCTCGTTCTCGTCCAACCGGAGGAGACTGTCCGCGTCCTCGAAACCGTGGCCCCGTCGGTCAGCGACCGGTTCATCGACCGCTTCCTCCGGCTCGTCGATTCCGTCTTCGAGGTATGACGCGAAACGCAACCCCCCGTCTGCTCGTCACGCTCGTCGGCCTCCTCGTTCTCAGCGGGACGGCGCACGCTCACCAGATTCAGGCGTCGCGTTTCGCCGCACCAATCCCGCTCACGTATCTCTACGCGGGGGCGGCTGTCACGGTCTTCGTGACCGCAGTGGCATCCATTCGCCTCGTCGCGAACGCGGGGGACGACCGCGCTTGTCGCGTTCGTGCAGGTGCTCGCAATCGCCGGCTTCGCTCTCTCGCTCTATCGGGGTACCGTCGGTCGACAAGTGCGGTCGTCGAACGCCGCGAC
This sequence comes from Halarchaeum salinum, assembly GCF_039520965.1. Lineage (NCBI taxonomy): Archaea > Methanobacteriati > Methanobacteriota > Halobacteria > Halobacteriales > Halobacteriaceae > Halarchaeum > Halarchaeum salinum. The sequence goes on along the minus strand of NZ_BAAABL010000011.1, from coordinate 10,253 downwards.
GCTCGTGACGTGGGCGCTCGCGTTCGACGGGCTCGCACTCGTCGCTGCACTTCTCGGATCACCTGGCGATCATTGCTCCGTAGAACGCTGTTTATACGCGGAACAGGCGCAATACCACGCCTTGAGGCCGTGGATACGCGCTGTCACTCAGGGACATAATCCACCGACAAATTGCAGAGCCGAGTTTCAAATCCATATATTGAAGTGTCAAGAACCACTATATAGTGGTAAGGTCAGGTCGGAACGGAGCGGATTCCGAACGACCGCCGGAGGCGGCCTGCTCGCCCACGTAACGAGGCAGTATCCGAAAGACAGGCGGTGAACGCCGCATTCTAGAAGAGTGGGGTCACGTGCCGCTTGTTTCAGCAATCCCACGATACCTCCGAGTCTAATGACGCTGACTCGCCGTTCGCCGGGCAAAAACAACTACGAACGCCGACGACGTCGAGGATAGGAGTAACAGCCGCTTGGCACGGCTAGCCAGCCCCCGACCACGACGACTGGGTTAGATGCGGACTCCCGAGAAGTGGCGGCGTCCATGGTTGCAAACCTGAAACTCCCACCGCTCGGGATTCCTCCGCGTTTACGCGGAGGAGGATGTCAAGTGACGCCGGCCGTGCCCGCTACGGCGTCAACGGCTGGTAGTAGGGGACTTCGATATGCGGAACTGGGACGCCGAGCGTCGCGAGCGCGTGTGCGATCGGCATCCACCCCAAGAGGACGAACGTGACGCCGAGCCCGCGATGCAGACGCGTACGGATTCGCTCGTCGACCGTCCCGACTACTGTTCCGTAGAGGAAGAGCGCGGGGATCGTCCCGAGTCCGAGCGCAGCGAGCGAGAGGACACCCGTAGTGGCACTCCCTCGAGCGAACGCGTAGAGGAACGCCGGATAGATGAGGGGGCAGGGCAGGAGGCCGTGAAGCAAGCCGAGGCCGACGATTCGTGGGGAGTCGGCCCAGTCGCCGACACGGGCAGAGAGCGTGTGGAACACGCCATCGAGGGGAGTGGAGACGTGCCCGAGGAGATCGCCCCGTCCCGTCAGGTAGGAGACGCCAGTAGTGAGGACGAACACACCGACGAGAAGGCCGGACGCGACACGAAGCCAGCCAGCGGCGTCAAGGACGCTGCCAGCGATTGAGTAAAATGTCGCCCCAAGCAGGCCGAAGATACCGCCGATGAGCGCGTAGCTCGCGGTTCGCCCGGCGTTGAACAGGACGTGCTGGCGGATCTCGAACCACGTGGGGCCGCGGTCATCGCTCGCGAACGCCTCAGCGTACGTCGTGACGAGCGGCCCACACATCCCCAAGCAGTGTGCACCGCCGAAGAGGCCGATGAGGAGGAAGACACCGAGCTCGACCGGCCGATTCGAGAGGAGGGTACCGCCCGCGTGCAGCGGAACCAGCACACTGAGAGCGCCGCTCACGAGTCCAGTTGGACGGTCCCTGTTTCGAGGAAGGCGGTTTCGTACCCTTCGTGGCGTGCGATCTGGGGTGGCGTCTCGACGCGGAGCGAGACGGTGGTCGGATCCGCATTCGGAACGACGCCGTAGTGGAGGCCGAGTGTGGGATCGAGCGTCTCCGTGAGGTCGTGTTCGGTATCCTCAACTATCGCGGTCACCCCCATTGCCGGGAGTGGGAAGCGGTTATAGGGTGTGCGTGGGGAGACGGCGAGATAAGTGTCGCCCTCACTGCCACCGAACCGCGTCGCGTCATCGAGATTGGTCGCGACGAGGTCGGCATCGCCAATCGATCCCCGCCCACGTACTGATCCTGGCATGGCCTCGGCCGTCGGGACGGTTCCCGCGGGCAGCATCTCCATATCCATCGGAGCAATCGCGCCGCGCGTCCCCTGCTTTTCGGGGAGTCGACGCCACTCGATGTTGCGGAGCGTCGAGCGGGCGTAGTCGAGCGTGAAGTCGAAGGAGAGCGAATTGGGGGCATCCCCGAGCGTGCCTGTCCGCGTCGCCGACGGCGCACCGACAGCAACACTGACGTCGTACGTCCCCTCCTGAGGGAGTTGGACGTTGTCCCCGAAGTGGAAACCCATCGGCTGGGAGAGCATCGACCACGGGGTGTTCGAAACCGTCTCACCGCTCGGCCCAGTAAGGCGGACGCTCGGCGCGACGTCGGAAATCACGGTCCCCGAGTCGCGGTGCCAGAGCGACACCATCAGATGCATCGTGTCCGCCGACTCGATAGTGACGCGGTTCGTGTGCGTGCCAGTGACGAGCCAGAAGCGATGCGGGTAGGTGTAGCTAAGTGCGCACGCGTAAGCGCCCTCTGTCGCCATCCCGACCATCTGCATCTGTTCGACGTGCGAGGGGTAGTAGACGGCGTTCGGCCGATTCTCGACGACCGGCGGTGCGCTGAACGCACGCTCCTCGAGATTAAATAGGTCCGTACAGCCGGCGAGTGCGGCCACGCCGAGCGTCCCGGCGGTTGAGAGGACGCGTCGTCTACGCATCGGCACCCTCGGGTGTCGGCAGTGCGCGATTCGAACGTGGCGGGACGAGGTAGTTGCCTCTGTGGGTGACAGTCATGTATTGGAGAATACCGTTGTTGTTGCGCTGGCCGACCGGCGTCTCTCCGGCGAGGCCGGTGCCAGTCATCGCCTCGCGAGTCTGGACGAAGTCGTCGATGGCGCGTTGATAGCTGACGAAGTGGAGGCCGGCGTGCCCGCCATCCGTTGAGTCGAAGTCCCGCCGGAGGATGATCGGCCGGTCGTCCTCGCGGATGTCGAGCATCTTCTGACTATGCCCGACCATCCCGTCCTCGCTCGCGGCCTGTGTGGCGGGTTTGGCTTTGTCCATCTTCGCGTCGGTCCCGAGGTTGTCGCCCGCATCCTCGACGACGCCATTCTCGGCGTGATACGGGCAGAACATCTTGCCGACGCGCTGATAGCGATCGTCCTGCTCGTACCACTGCTCGAGATTGAGACGCATATGCGAGGCGTGCTGCGTCGTACCGCCCGCAAACGGCCCCTCGCGAATGGTGACGCGGTCCTCGCTTGCCTGGGTCTTCTTGAAGGTGGACTTGAAGCCCATGTAGAGCGGGGCGTCCTCCGGGACCGGATCGGAATCCGGCACTCCGTTCGTATCTTGGTGGTCGGCGGGAAGGCCGTCACCGGTGAAGCCGGTGCGACGCTCGGCGACGTTGAGGACATCGTCGAACGTCCCCGAAACGTCGACGCCGTTGAGAGTGCCTTTCTTTCCTTTGAGCGCTTGCTCGGCGGCGAGGAGGACGTGTGCGTGGTCGCTTGCGAGATGGAGGGCGGCGTCGTAGGTGTCGAGCTCAGGATTCTCGAAGGACGCGAATGCTTCGGGCGCGGGGAGGTCTACCGAATCGGGGAGCGACGCGTCGTAGCGTGCGAAATACGACGGGGAGTACGCCATCGTGGAGAGGAGGCCGTCGTGACTCCACGCGTATGCTTCCTCGAGTGTCGAGAGCGCGCCCTTGACGGTGTCGCGCTCGTCCGCGGTGGGGGTGCCGTCACCGTCGTAGTCGAGCATGAGGAGCAGGCGGTGCGGAACGGGGACGGCGTTCCCGTGGTCGTCGCGCTCGACGTAGGCGCTCCACGCGTGCTGGCGCTCGGGAAGCGACGTCGGAGTGCCCGGTGTGACGTCAGGGTCGTCCGTTCGGTCGAGGCACGCCGAGAGCGCGCTCACGCCGCCGATCGCGAGCGCGGACTTCACGAACGCCCGCCGGTTGATGCCACGACCACCGTGGTCAGCCATGGGTGCGTCGATGCGACCACCGTCAATGGTGGTTCTGGTACGGGCGTCGAATCGATGTTCGGAAGGATGACGTATCGTAGCCGTGAGCGGCTGAAACGTCTGGTACGCTGGTCGAAAGCACTCGTACGACCGACGCATAGAAGGCATCGAACGCAACACCATCGCACAGTACGATGACGGAGAACTCCGAACGATCCCGACGGTGGTCGCGCGCGTTCCGCTGGCTGGTGACGCTCTCGCTTGTCGGGACGATCCTTCTGATGGGCGCGGCCGTCTACTCAGTCGCCCTCCAAGGGTGGATGTCCTGTGGTGCGGGGTTCCCGAAGTGCGCCGGCGTTTGGGCACCGATCTTCCACCCGGTTGAGACGCTCTCCGCCGAATACACCGCCGCGCAAATTCTCGCTGAGTGGTCGCATCGCGCTATCGCGTTCCTCACCGGCCTGCTGATGCTTGCAGCGAGCGCGATTGCCTGGTGGCGCATCACGGGGTTCTGGCTCACCACACGGCTCGTCATAGCCGCGACCGCTGTCCTTCCGTTTGAGGCGTGGCTCGGCGTCGTCACCGGCGTTCCCAATCCCGCATTCGGCTACGTTGCCCTCCATACCGTCATCTCGTTGTTCGTCCTCGGCTCGCTGGCCATTGCGACCGCCATCCTCTGGCGGCACACGACACGGAATACTTCCACAGCAACTGACGCCACGGCTACTAATTGACTATGTCCACGTCTATCACGACCTCTCAACCTCAGTTGACGGACGAACCACCGATGGGGAACACGTACCCACCGAATCGCGCGTCGCTCGCCAGCACACTCCGGCGAACGCTCGTGTGCGTTACACTGCTTTTCGGGAGTCTCTGTGGTGTGCCGGTCGTTTCGGCACACGGCGGCGCGGCCTACTTCCCCGGCGTCGAACAGTGGTACGCACTCATCCCACTACTGCTCGGGATACTCGTCGTCGCGGGCGCCGTCACCGTCCGCCGCCGCCGTCCCGCTGCTCGCGTCTCACACGTCCTCACAGTCGTCTTCGCCGGGCTCGTTCTCGCGGTTATCGGTGCAATCGCGCTCGTCCAGCTTTCGCCAATTACGTCGTTCAGCACGACATCCCGCCCGTTCACGACGCGGACGCTCACGCTCGTCCGGCTCGTTCTCGGGGGGACTGTCCTCGTCACAAGCGTTACGCTCGCCCGGCGACGCTGGCCGATGAAGCCACGCTACGCCGGTCTCGGACTGCTCTTCGGTGGGTGGTTCCTCTACCCGATTCTCCTTCGAGATTTCCAGCCCGGGTTCAATCCCATCGGCTATCTGCTCTTCGCCACGCTCGTCTTCTCAGTCGGCTACATCGCATGGCGAGATTGCCGCCACGCGATTCGAACGCTCTGCACGGACCCGATCACACGGCGCTTCGGCGCTGCGGTCAGCGTCCTCACAGCCGTCTTCTTCATGTTCTCTGCAGGGATCCTCATCATGCTCCCGGATCCGAGCGGCGTCGGAATTACGTGGACGCAGTCGTTCGTTCACGTTCTTCCCGTGAAGGACCCGCTCGTCTACTGGCCGGCGGTCGAGTTCTGGTTCCCACAGCTACCGCTCGGTGGCTATCTCTCCGTCGGGATGCTCACACTCGTCCTCATCATCTCGCTCCTCGTCGGGTTGAACGGCGCTATCGTCGCCTACCAGTGGCGCTGTCAGAGTACGGTCGGGTTCGACGGTGCAACGGGTGCGGCAGCAATCGCCGCCCCGAACGCCTGCTGTTGTTGTGGCCCCGTCCTCTCCCAGCTCGCTGTCGTCGCACTCGGACCGAGCGCCGCGATGCCGTTCTACTGGCTCTTCATCGACACAGCGTCACCGCTCGGAGTCCTCTTCTTCACCGGCAGTATCGTACTCTTACTCGGCAATCTCGTCCGATTCTCGGCTGCGCTTGCTCCGACAGAATCGCTACCGGAACACACTCTGTAAGCGACCGTATCGGGAGCGAACTGCGAGGCGGTTCCTCGAGTTCGTTCGCTCGTCGCTGCTCGTGCCACCGTAACCTCGTGAAGAGGCCGGTGTGAGCGGGTGGCGAGAGGCATCGCTATCGACTCGTCGAGAAAATCACCGATTTTGCAACGAACTCGGTTTTCCGGTCGGTTCATCGGAGGCTGAACGGGCTCGATCGGGGTAACAGAGGCACGAATTGTCGAATCGTAGGACAAATTTCGCGGGTTCTCGTACACATTCGGAGCGACTGGGGGTATCAGAAGTTGAGACCGTCCTTCTCAATGCATATGGTTCTCGGGCTGGTTTGTGGCTATGGACAAGGTGCTCCTTCGACATTTTCGTCGATTTCACTCCTAGCCACAGACAAGCTGGGAGGGCTACTCATTCCACAGCGGCCAGTGCGTCGCGCTGACGTTGACATTAACGTCGTGAATGGACGTGCTGATACTGGCCCAGCCGCCAAAATGTTCGCTACTCGCTCCACGTGAGCTGGCCAACGGTTGGGAACTCAACCTTTGCTGTTTGGGGTGGGTTGTAGCATCGGGACTTGATGTCGTAGTATCCGAATTCGGGAGGGATACGAGCGCACGCCTTTGCCAGATTTTCGTCCGCTGTGTGGGTGATCACACGGATTCGAGCATTCGCATCGAACAATCGAACTGCCAACGCGACCAACGCCGCATCCTGCCAGTTGTTAGTCTCTGGATACTTGCTCTGCTGGTTGAGAAACCCATCTGCAACGAACCGTGCTTTCTCAACCGGTCCAGCGCTACTATCGAATCCCTCTGTACGATCACCTGGTAGCGGTGGGGCTACCCGAAGCCTTCCTTCTTCGATAGCCGTATCGAGGTATGGATTCGTCGGTGAGTCGGCACTCCCGGTATCCGCCAACTCGTGGTAGACCGCTGCTGGCACCCAAACTTCAGTTCCAGCTTCCTCTACGGCACTCTTGAGCGATTGTAGGTGTGGACTGGGGTGCTTCCCCAAGTTCCGAAACATCACCGTGTCCGCAATGTTCGCAGTATACATCCTCGTCACTCGGTCTACTTGTCAGCAAATTCCTCGAGAAGAGCGCCCTCGTCCGCATCGAACTCATCCGGTGTGTACGTCGTCGGGACCGACTCATCATCACCGAGATCGAGAACCGAATAGAGCGCTTCGACGAGGTCATACGTAGTTCCAGGAGAGAGATCTGTGAGGCTCGCGATTTGCCGGATCGTGACATCGCCCTCACTGTGTGCTTTCACGAGATCGTATGCGAGTGCGAGCGTGACGATGCCGTGGTCTTCAAGGACCCGCTCGATTGCTGGGTACTCGTTCTTCTGGGCAATTACCTCGATGATCTTGGGAGTGATCGAGACTTCCGTCTCACGGACTGTCAACGTTAGCTCGAACTCCTGAGCGGTGTATACGGCAGTCCCGGTCTCGTCGCCAACCTTACTGATCAGGCCCGCCTGCTCCAGTTTATGCAAGTAGTCGTACACCGTCTTTTTGGAGACGGTCGTTGTTTCGACGAGTTCGGGACCTGTTGCAGTCTCTGCCCGTTTAATCGACGTATAGAGGTCAGCGAGAGACGGGTTCTCAAGTAATTCTGCGAACGTCGGAATTCCAGTGATAGTTCCCGGAGTGTCCCCCGCGTTTCGCACGTGTTCTGTATCGTAGCTCATCTTGTATAGAGTTACGAAACTGGAAACCATAAATGTTTGCCACGGAAACGGGACGCTGTAGCGTTTACAAACGGGCGCAATCGCAGAGGATAGCTTTGTTACGTGCCTTAATTACACACTACTCTCGCCCACAACGTCCATTAAGTAGATACGCTTATTGATGATTAAGTGGCAATCTCCCTGAGAGTATTTACCAGTGTACTACTAGCTTATCATATGGACCGTGTGCATCTCCACGTCCTTGTTGCAGGGTGCTTAATCGTCCTTGCTGGTTGTGCCGCTACGAACCCTCTATCGCCGTCGAATACCCAGAACTCACAGTACCACCTTCACGTCCAGCAAGCAGACGGAAACATTTCAGCTGATGATGTGGTCCAATTCGATGAGCTAACTCCTGCTCAACAGCGGGTGTTCAAGGACGCGCTTCAGAAGGGGATTGCTGACGTACCGAATAATGTTAGTATTGATCCATGGACTCACTACCGCTACGTGAGATATGACAATGACACATATGTAGCAGTCGTGTCCACGGCGTAGTTCAATTCCCTCTTATCGAACGTTCAATAGCTGGCCTACATCTAACGATTAGTTGCACCACTCCTGTTCGCGATTGACAGAGCACGGAGCTCTCTCGATACTGGTCGGTTGGACGGACTCTTGAGCGTATCTCCACTATCCATTTGCAGTGGCTGCGACTCGTGAGTCTCGACGCAGCGTCTTTCGACGAATCGCACACCAGCACGTCGAGTGGCCCGAATATGACTCGACACCGCTGTACGATCGCTCCTCACTCGGTGGGTTAGAATCGGACGTTCGAGTCGTCTCGGGTGTCTGGTTTACGCACCCTGATCATGACTCACTCGAACAGTTTGTCTGCGAGCTTCCTCTGGCCTACTTTCGCTTCGAAGCCCACGACTGCTACGAGAGTTCGACATGCTACGAGATGGATACCCTCTTTCGCGTGTTCGTGCTGAAAGAACTCCACGGCTGGACGCACGAAACGCCTCTCTTCGAGTATCTCGATAGCCACCCTGAACTTTGTGAACGCCTCGAGTTGGGGACGGCACCCGATCAATCGACGCTCTGGCGCACATGGCACGAGCGCTTCACGCGCGATCTCCGCGAGACGATCCAGAAAGCGGCTCGACTAATCTTGATCAAAGCGCAGAACGCGGACATCGCTGTGCCACGCGAGCCAGACCGAAACCTCCCGGGTCGAGGTGACGACGCTACTGAATCGGACCCTGACGACCAGGCCATCCTCAACGAGGCAGGGACGGTTACCAAGCACGTCAGTCGCGTCGTGTTCCCCGCGTTCTCGCTCAATCGTGGCGAGGGCTGTGTGATTCCTGAGAACGCTTACTGGGGCTTACAGACTTATTTGGGGCTCCGTGAGAACTTGGCGGCTAACGAGGACGCTCGCAGCTTCATTCACGAGTCGACGCGTGATCGAACGCCACTCGGACACGGTCATCGCGACCAGATTCGTGATCTCTCTATCGAGCAGATTCGCGAGATGTACCGACACGCAATTCAACAACTCACCAACGAGCTCGCGGAGACGGAGGAGTTCTTCCGAGCGGGTATTGTCGCCATCGACATCACTGAGGATGATCCCTTCACAGGCGACCGCGCAGGTCACGAGGACGAGATAATCGGGACGAAAGAGAAGAACGACGAATACGCCTACCAATGGGCAACAGTCCAGCTGGTCGGTAACGCTGTCCCACTCGTCCTCGATGCCCGCCCAGTACGGAAGGGTGAGTCACGCAAGGGGATCGTCGAGGACTTGCTAGACTCGGCTGAAGAGCTCGTTCACGTCGATAACGTGCTGATGGATCGGGAGTTCGACAGCCAGCACATCTTGGAGATGATCAGCCAGCGGGGGCTCTCCTACGTTGTCCCGAAACGAATGCAGACTAGCGAGAAAGCCCAGGCGAACCGGTTGCTCCAGCGCGATCAAGACCGGTACGAGACCGACCGGAAGCTCCACCTCGGGAAGAATGAGTGGCACGAGACGACGCTAATCTACCGTCGGAAAGAAGACTCTGAACACGACGACTATCGACAGTACTCGGTGTTCATGTCGAACCGGGGTGGCGGTTTTCTCAGTGAGTACGGCTACCGGTGGGAGATTGAGAGCGGCTATCGGTCGATTAAGCGATTCATGGCTGCGACGACGTCGACGAATTTTGGGCTGCGGTTCTTCTACTTCGCGTTCGCCTGTTTGTTGTACTCGATTTGGCGAGCGGTCGATCTACTTGTCCAAGTCGAGTTGACCGGTGAATACGAGCACTCCCCCATTGTGACGGCCGATAATACGCTCACGCTGTTGAAGAAGGAGACCGGAATCGGGTAGTACGGTTCTCTACCCGTGATAGAACGTCGTCTGAGTGGCAACGCTACCGAAAGTTGTAGAAAATCGCCCATATAGTAGATATACCAACAAGAATGGTCGTTCGGAGAGCGACCTGAAGCAGTTTCAACTCATCGATTCGGTCGAAACCACGCATCACAGACCCGCTAACCCCACTGTAGTCTCAACTTCCCCGGGGCATCAGTAGTTGAGACTGGTCGCCTCAATGCATACGGCATTCTGGCACAGTTCATAAATAGTATGAAGGCGTAGTCTCGGATAGAACGATGGCACGAATTACCGGCTCCTATCCAGATGATCTCGACCTCCTCATCGAGGGCGCTGTCGAGGCTGGTGTGTTCGGTGGCAAGAGCGATGCGTTGCGCGAGTTCGTGCGTGAATACTTCGAGGACCACGAGAACGAACGGATTGCAGCTGCGGTCGCCCTCTATGAACGCGAGCGAATCACGCTCGGTGATGCCGCGAGACTTGCTGATGTCGACCGCTGGACGATGCGTGAC
>NZ_BAAABL010000010.1:0-9360 GCF_039520965.1 Halarchaeum salinum | reverse complement strand
CACCGGCGCGGGCTTGAACCCGACCAGCCCCTCGGACCACTCTTCGGGCGGCGTCTCGTCGTACTCACAGTCGCTGTCCTCGTGGTAGCTCGGCGAGTTCTCGCACTCCGGGCACTGCTTGGTAATGATCGGCGCCCAGATCCAGATGGCCGACTCACCCTCCTTGACGTGGCGGTCGAACTCCTCCTGCCACGTCCGGTAGCCCGCCACCCGGTTCGCCTCGGGACACTGCCGCTTGATGAGGAGGGTGTTCCGGTAGGAGTAGTCGTGGAAGCGACTCTGGACGTCAAGCCACTCCTGGAACTCCGCGCTGGCCTGCGCGTCGTCGACGTGGTCGACGAGGTCGTCGATCCAGGCTTCGATGGTACTGTGCATCTCGTCGTGTCGGGTGTCGGTCTCCTCGAACGAGACCGACGAGTCAGTGGTCGTAGCCATTGTGTTCACCGAATCGAGTTCACGGCGACTGCGTCTGTTCAGACCGCGCCGCACCCCTCGGGGGCGTCAAAAAACCGAGTCTGTCGGTCAGCGGAGTTCGTGGGGTTCGTCCGCGAAGCCGACCGTCACGAGGTACTCGAGGTACGCGTCGAACCGCTCGACGTCACTAGGCGTGTCGGTCGCAAGATGACGCGCCCACTCGATGGCCCACTGGAAGGCGGGATCCGTGCCGCCCTTGCCGTGAATGTACCACCACCGGGCCGCTTTCAGCACGACCAGCGGATTCGTCGGTGGCTGCTCACCGGCGAGCCCACGGGTGATGGATTCGATTTCGCCGGGGACGTCGGCGGAATCGACCTCCGCTGATTGCGTGTTGTCGATATCGACCGGGATCTCGTCGATCGAGACGTTGTCAGGACTCTGTTGTTGACTCACTGGAAGTCACCTCTGAGGGCTCTCGAAGGCGCCCTCGCCCTCTCTGGGGGCACGAAAAACAGGTCGCGAAGTCACGCCGGCGGGAGGTAGACGCTCTGCTCGCCGGCGATTTCCTCGAGGTTGTTCCGGTGACGGTGGCTGAAGTAGCACTCGTAGCTGCAGTATCCACAGATTGCGCCGGTATCGTACTCGGCGACGTACGGGCCGCGGCGAGTTCGCCAGACGTTCGTCCCGCACTTGGTACAGGCGGCTCTGTTGCAATCGCTTGGGGGCGGACCTTCGTAAGCGGTTGCAGGATCAGTCTCTTGAGGTTTTGTTTCCGTCCGAATGGCAGTGTGTGGATTCAGACTGGTGGGCTATAGGTACTCCACGAACGCGTTTGCGAGTTTCTCTTCGGCGCGTCTCAGGTGGTGCTCTACCGTCCGGCGACCGACATCCACGATCTCTGCAATTTCGCTGGTCGTCGTTCCGCGTGGTATCTCGTAATAACCCTCTTCAAATGCTGTCAGGAACACGTCCCGTTGCCGGTCAGAGAGGGTCGGGAGGAAGGTACTAGCCGCCATCACGGGGGTTTCTGACTTGACCGTCGCCAACTCCTGTTTGGACTCAACTGTTACGTCGTGGTCCGCCGAAATATCGCTGTACAGCATCGAGAGGTTAGCGGGGTCGAGTGCGAGGACACGTACGATTTTCGCGCCGCGTTCGTATCGGAGCGGGGGTAAGAGGAGGCAGTCGTTAGCGGCGAGATGGGCTTCGATATAGTCGTTTCCGTACTCTTTCAGACAGGCTTCGGTGATGATTGTCTGTTCGCCGTTGTTTCCGATTTGTTCCCGAACACCGACTTCCGTGCGGACCTGATCCACGACATCTGATTGTGCGTCGCCAGCGATATGGAGTAAGTCACAGTGGTCGTTACACCACAGCTCAATCCGGGTGTTGTTTTGCGATGTCGCACTCGCGTACGGACTGTCGCTTTTGATTCGGAATACCGCCTTGTGCATAGATCGATGTCTACCACGAGTATTTAAAACTATTTCCAAAGGGAGAATCTTGGCTATAGGCCTACCAATACTAATCATACGTACGCATGAAACAGCAACAGACGGACGACGACTCGGCGTTCGAGGTCGGCAGTCCCTCGTCGGAGTGGCTCGAATATCAGGGCTCCCCCACGGGAACGGAGATCGAGTGCGAGGGGTGGCGACAGGAAGCGGCTCTCCGAATGCTCAACAATAATCTGGACCCGGAGGTCGGTGAGAACCCCGAGGACCTCGTAGTGTACGGCGGTACCGGTCGGGCAGCCCGGAGCTGGGATGCGTACGAAACGATTCTCTCGGAGCTACGCACGCTCGATAACGATGAAACGCTCCTCATCCAGTCGGGCAAACCGGTCGGACGGTTCAAGACGCATGAGCGTTCGCCGCAGGTGCTTATTGCGAACTCGAACCTGGTTGGCGCGTGGGACGACTGGGAGCACTTCCACGAACTCGAATCGAAGGGGCTCATTATGTACGGCCAGATGACCGCTGGCTCGTGGGCGTACATCGGAACGCAGGGCATTATCCAGGGAACCTTCGAGACACTGGCCGAGGTCGCTCGCCAACACTTCCCCGAGCAGAACGGCCTTGAAGGGACGATTACGGTCACCGCCGGACTCGGTGGGATGGGCGGAGCCCAACCGCTAGCCGTGACGATGAACCATGGCGTGTGCATTGCGGCCGAGGTCGATGAAAACCGAATCGACAGGCGAATTGAGACGAACTACTGCATGGAGAAGACGGACGACCTCGATGAGGCCATCGAGCTGGCCGAAGACGCGGCGGCGAACGGCGAGCCGCTGTCTATTGCGCTCCATATGAACGCCGCCGATATGTTCGACGGGCTGCTCGAACGCAACTTCGTCCCGGATATCGTCACCGACCAAACGAGCGCCCACGACGAGCTAGAAGGGTACTACCCCGCGGGGTATACTGTTGAGGAGGCGGACGCGTTACGCGAGGCAGACCCCGACCAGTACGTCGAAGAGAGCCTCGACACGATGCAACGTCACGTCGAGGGCATCCTCGAAATGCAAGAACGCGGTTCGGTGGCCTTCGAGTACGGCAACAACATCCGTGGACAGGTCGAGGAGCACCGGGGGGTAGCGAACGCGTTCGATTTCCCGGGGTTCGTCCCGGCGTACATCCGACCCCTCTTCTGTCAGGGTAAGGGTCCCTTCCGCTGGGTCGCTCTCTCCGGGGATGAATCGGACATCCACCGGACTGACGAGGCCGTCAAGGAACTCTTCCCCGAAAAAGACCAACTACACCGCTGGATAGACCTCGCACAGGAACAAGTCTCGTTCCAAGGTCTTCCCAGCCGCGTCTGTTGGCTCGGCTACCGGAGCGAGGATGGGTTGACCGAGCGAGCGCGATTCGCGCTCCGGATTAACGAACTCGTCGACGAGGGAGAAATCTCGGCGCCGGTCGTCGTCACGCGAGATCACCTCGATGCCGGCAGCGTGGCTAGCCCGAACCGGGAGACCGAAGCTATGCAGGACGGTTCAGACGCCGTCGCCGACTGGCCCATCCTTAACGCCCTGCTCAACTGCGCTGCTGGCGCCGATATTGTCAGCGTCCACGATGGCGGTGGCGTCGGCATCGGTAACTCGCTGCACACCAACAACCACGTCGTCCTCGACGGCTCAGATCTCGCTGCTGAGAAAGCCCGACGCGTATTTACGACCGACCCCGGTATGGGCGTCATCCGCCACGCGGACGCCGGGTACGACGAAGCGCTCGACGAAGCAACGACCTCGAACGTTCACGTTCCAATGCACGAGAACGAATGAGTGAAATCATCGCACCACCGGACTGGTCGGGGCCGTCGTCGGACCCCGCGGACGAGCAGTTCGGCGACATCGTCAGCGGCGTTGATTCCGACACCGCTGACGAATTCGACGCAATCCTCGTCGGCGAACCGTACGACGGCGCGGTTATTTCTCGGCGCGGCGCCGCCGAGGGTCCCGAAGCCCTCAGGAACGCACTGGCAGCGGTGAAGACCCATCACTTCGATTCGGGCCCCGTCAACAGTGTCGCTGACTTCGGGGACATCGACGTCCCCTCGGGATCGGTTGCCGAGGTACAGGACGCGGTTCAGGACGTAACAGAGGCGGTTCACGCGCTCGATGCGCTCCCCGTCTTCCTGGGCGGCGACAACTCACTAACCGTCCCGAACGTCGCTCCGCTACTTGAGGATTCGAGTGTCGGTGTCCTCAACGTCGACGCCCACCTCGACGTTCGAGAAGTCCGAGACGGACCGACCAGCGGGACGCCCTACCGCCAGTTACACGAAGCGGGACTCGACAGCTACGCCTGTATCGGGGCTCGACACTTCGAGACGAGCACGGCCTACCACGATTATGTCCGTGAGAATGGTGGCACGGTCGTGACCGGCGAGGCGGTCGCGGCAGACCTCCCCAAAGCCGTCAATCGGGCACTCTCTGCGCTCGACGACGTCGACCGCATCTATTGCAGTGTCGATATAGACGTGCTCGATGCTGCGTATGGGGGCTCTAGCGCCCCGACACCCGGCGGCCTGCTCCCCCGCGAACTGTTCCGTCTTGTCCGTCTCGTCGCCGCTGATGAGCGTATTGCGGGCTTCGAACTCGTCGAGTGTGCGCCACCACTCGATACCAGTGGGCGAACTGTCGACGCCGCCGCACGTACCGTGGCACACTTCCTCTCGGGGTGGTCGGCGTGACCGACCTCGTCGTCTACGACGCATCACAGGTCGCGACTCCAACTGACGACGGGGAGATGGTGACTGTCCAAGATGGGGCCGTGGCAATCGAAGACGGTGTCGTCACTGCTATTGGTTCGACTGAATCAGTCACCCGTAACTACCCCCCAGAGGATGCGATGAACGCTATCGACGCGGCTGGAAAAACGGTCCTTCCCGGATTCGTTGACCCGCACACGCATGCCGTGTTCGCAGGGGACCGCGCCGACGAGTACACCGCGAAGCTCGAGGGTGCGGACTATCAGGATATCCTCGCGGAAGGCGGGGGCATCTTGCGAACTGTGCGAGCGACACGCGACGCCTCACGCGATCAACTCGTCGAGAACCTTCTCGTACAGCTCGACGTCATGCTCGCCCACGGGACCACGACGGCCGAAGTAAAATCGGGCTACGGGCTCGACGTCGAGACAGAAGTGAAGATGCTCGAAGCAATCGACGAGGCGGCCGACCGCCACCCGGTAGATGTGGTGCCGACGTTCATGGGCGCTCATGCTGTACCCGAAGACGCGGACACCGACGAGTACGTCGACCGCGTCGTCGAAGAGCAGCTACCCGTCGTCGCGAAAAACGACCTTGCCGAGTTCTGCGACGTCTTCTGTGAGGCAGGCGTCTTCTCCGTCGAGCACTCCCGAAAAGTCCTCGAAGCCGGACGTGAACACGGGCTAACACCGAAGATTCACGCCGACGAGTTCGAGCGACTCGGCGGGTCACAGTTAGCTGCCGACATCGAGGCCACGAGCGCGGACCACTTGCTGCAGTCGACCGAGGCGGACATCACGGCGCTCGGCGAAGCGAACGTGACACCCGTTCTCCTACCGGGGACCGCCTTTTCGCTCGCGACCGACTATGCTGATGCATCGGCGTTTGAAGCGGCGGACGTTCCGGTCGCTATCGCGACCGACTTCAATCCGAACTGCTACTCACAGAGTATGGAATTCACGATCGATCTCGCCTGTAACGGCATGCGTATGACACCCGCGGCGGCTGTCCGTGGCGCTACGGTTACGGCTGCAAAAGCCATCGACCGAACGGACGGCACAGGGACTCTTCAAGAGGGAGCGCCCGGTGACTTAGTCGTCGCCGATGTACCCGACTATCAGCACCTCCCGTACAATTTCGGCGTGCAGAACGTCCAAACAGTCGTCAAGCACGGGGAGGTGGTCCACCGTGACTGATGGATCGGTCGTCGTTGACGGGGAGTCACTCACGCCGGACGCCGTTGAGCGCGTCGCACGCCGCAATGCCACCGTTAGAGTCCCGGAGAGAGCGCGTGAGGCCGTTCGGAAATCGCGTGAGCGCATCGTTGACATCGTCGAGTCCGGAGAGGCTGTCTACGGTGTGAACACGGGATTTGGCGAACTCGTCCAAGAACGGATACCCGATGACGACATCGAAACGCTCCAGCAGAACCTCGTCCGCAGTCACGCGGCCGGCACGGGCCGGGAACTCGCTGCGGAAGAGGTCCGAGCGATGCTCGTCACTCGGCTTAACGCGCTGGTGAAAGGGTACAGCGGCGTCCGGGAACGGGTCGTTGACGTTCTCGTGGAGATGCTAAATGAGGCGGTCCATCCCGTCGTAAAGGCCAAAGGGAGTCTCGGCGCGAGCGGCGACCTCGCGCCTCTCGCCCACCTTGCTCTCGTTGTCACCGGGGAGGGTGAAGCCACTGTGGATGATGAACGACTTTCGGGATCTGAAGCCCTGAACAAAAAGAATATCGACCCGGTGACGCTTCGTGCGAAGGAGGGATTGGGGCTCATCAACGGGACGCAGTTGACCGTCGGATTGGCTTCGCTCGTCGTGTGTGATGCTGAACGTGCCATGCAGGCGGCGGATATCGCCGGTGCAATGACGACGGAAGCGACTATGAGTACGACTGCGAGCTCACACCCCAGTATCCAGCGTGTCCGGCCACATCAGGGGCAAACCGAAAGCGCGGAGAACGTCCGGCGGCTTACCCAGAACTCCGAGATCGTCGAATCGCACCGTAACTGTGACCGGGTGCAAGACGCGTACTCGCTTCGCTGTCTGCCACAGGTACACGGTGCAGTCCGAGACTCGATTCAACACCTCCGCGAGGCCGTCGAAACGGAACTCAACAGCGTGACAGACAATCCGCTCGTGTTCCCTGCCGACGATGCGGACGACCGCGCAAGCGGCACTGAGAACGCTGCCGTCCTCTCCGGCGGGAACTTCCACGGGCAACCGTTGGCCCTGCGGCTGGATTACGTCACGAGTGGTCTCGCAGAACTGGCTTCGATATCAGAGCGACGGATGGATCGAATGCTCAACCCAAACATACAAGAAGAGCATTTACCGCCGTTCCTAACCGAAGGGAGCGGCCTTCGGTCGGGGTATATGATCGCTCAGTACACGGCGGCAGATCTCGTGAGCACGAACCGTTCACAGGGCCGTCCGTCAACGGACAGCATCCCTGTCAGCGGGAACCAAGAGGACCACGTCAGTATGAGTGCACAGAGCGCTTATGCTGCGAGAGAAACTGTCGAGTCCACGCTCCGTGTCGTCGGGATCGAATTGGCCTGTGCGGCCCAAGCGCTCGATTTCGTGGAGAACCTCACACCCGGTGTCGGGACTGACGCGGCCTATCAGGAAGTTCGCGAACACGTACCTCACCTCGACGAAGACCGACCGATCCATCGTGACATCGAGTCTATGCTGGCGCTCCTTCGTTCCGATACGTTACTCGACGTCGTCGAGACGGCACTCGACGAGCCACTGGAGTAATGGCGAAGTCCTGACTTTTTCGAATGCACGTCTGCTAACGCTTCCGAACGTCGGTGGCGACTTATATACCCCTACCCATATGGAAAATAATTCTACTTCGTGATCATCCATGATAATTATTCATAGACGTATGATGCACGGACGTTGCGAATGTAGCTCGATAAGTCGCGTCGTAGCACGGCGACAGTGGTCGGATACATCGCCATCCATAGAACACGCTGGTACCGTTTCTCGTCCGATAGCACGGGCGACCGGGTCCGCTGGACGCCCCCAGTTGGCTCTCTCACAGCCGCAGTCTGGCGGTATCGCTGCCCCAGACGACTCCGTTAACGAGGTGAGCTGATGGTCGAATTCGAACCCCGTCTGTTCGAGGACATTGACCCGGCTGAGCGCCCCTCGCTCGCAGCAGCGTTAGTCCCAATCGCGGGGATGATCGTGTTCCTCAGCGTCGGTATCGTCGGTTTCGGCCTGGATCCTCAGTTCCCCCTGTTTTGGGGAATTGCGTTCACCGGCTTATTCGCCCGTTACCACCTCGGATTGTCGTGGTCGGATCTGTACGAAGGCATTTCAGATGGGCTCCTGATGGGAATGAAGGTTATTCTTATCATGTTTACCGTCTATACGCTCATCGCCACATGGATCCAAGCCGGGACTATCCCGGGTCTCATGTATTATGGGCTGGAGTTGTTCACACCCAAAGTGTTTCTCCCAGTGACGGCTGTCCTCTCCGCTGTGATCGCCTTTGCGGTCGGCTCGTCCTGGACGGCGGCCGGAACACTTGGTGTGGCTCTTATCGGTATTGGCTCGGGACTTGGTATCCCCGCACCAATGACCGCCGGTGCTATCCTCAGCGGGACCTACACGGGTGATAAGCAGTCACCTCTCTCCGATACGACAAACCTCGCAGCAGCAGTGACGAACACGGATTTGTATGAACACATTAATGCGATGCGAGCCGGGACACTCACCGCATTCGCCATCTCGGTCGTATTGTATGCCTTCCTTGGGTTGAACGCCGCTGGAAATATTCCCGTTGGGCGCGTTGAAGCAATCCAATCAGCTATCCAGAGCACCTACGTCGTATCACCGATCGTTTTCCTCCCGTTAGTTCTCACTTTTGGGCTTGCACTGTACGGTATCCCTGCGTTGCCTGCCCTTGGGACAGGCGTCTTTGCAGGGGTAGGCACCTCGATCCTCGTTCAAGGGACCGGATTCGGTGCAGCGTGGTCTGGCGCACAATCAGGGACCGCTCCCGAAACAGGGATGGAACTCGTGAACGGACTACTGCAGAGTAGCGGGCTAATCGGCGGCGCCTGGATTGTGACAATCGCTATCGCTGCCCTGTCCTTGGGCGGGATGCTCGACCGGACCGGCGTTCTCGCAGTTCTTGCTCACCATCTGGGGCGCCTCTGCCACAACGTTGCGAGCCTAACTGGTGTCACCGCGCTTTCAGCTATCTCGATGAACATTCTCGCAGCTGAGCAGTACGCGAGTATTGTCGTTCCGGGGATGACGCTCGGAAATCTGTACGAGGAACAGGGACTGAAAACGAAGAATCTCTCCCGCGCTATTGAAGCGTCTGGAACGACAACGAGTGCGCTCATTCCGTGGAGCAGCGGTGGGTTGTTCATGGCCGGGACGCTCGGCGTGCCCACGCTGGAGTATGCCCCTTACTACTTCTTCGGCTTCCTCTCGCCACTCATCCTGTTGTTCATGGGCCTGACTGGCTGGCAGATCGTATCCAAAGACTGTTCCGAAACGGCGGAGTCCACGTCACGAACCGGTGGCGCTAAACAAACGATGCCGGGTGAGGATTAGTCCCGCACAAATCTGAGAGACGGAATTACATATAAATCGTTGTCCGTTCGGAGAACCTCTCTCTTTGCGATCTTGTTTATATGTACGTGTTTACCCCGAGGACGCAACAGCGGGCACAGCCTGAGCTCGTGAAATCATCTCGTTGTCTCG
>NZ_BAAABL010000009.1:0-2991 GCF_039520965.1 Halarchaeum salinum | reverse complement strand
AGTCTACAACGTCGAACAAGCCGTGAAACAGTGAATCCCGTCGCCCTCTGCGGATTCAATGAAGCCCTGGTCAACAGTATTCAGTGACTCAGGCTCGCCCATCAGAAAGTACCGCTATTCAGCGTCCGAGTCGCTTGACATCTTCCCTGCAGCCACGCGGTCCTTCCGGAGTTGCTCCACAGACTGCCCCGTCGTCTCGGCCAGCTCGTCTACCGTGGGGATATCCTTCAGGGCCATTCGTTCATCACTAGGTTCGTCGCTTTCCCAATTATACCTTTCGCACAAACCGATCTCGAAGATCCATTGTGGCCTCGGATGGGTTGGGAAAGCATACTCTCTACCCCTGGCACACCCGTAGATACTCTCTGAGCTGGCTCTGCTGAACAGCGACTTATCGTACGGTATGCTCCCATTCACGTTTGATGGTCAGCCTCAGTTAACGCTCATTCTCCTAATTGGAGTGCTATCATTCGCATACATCGACTACAGGTTGTTTTGGAGCAGTTGAGTCTGGGATACGTGTTCTTGGGAAACCAGACCCAACCGTTATCGCCTCTGAAGAACACCTAACAGTATGACACAGCCCAGTTCTGGGCAGGTCTTTCAGTACATCGTCGGGACGAAGCGTCCGCGACGTGCAACCGCTGGCGGGGTCGGTGTGTTGTTACTCCTCGCATCTATCGCGTTTCTCCTCGGGTTCGACGTCGGATTGAACGCTTTCGGTGGCGGGTGGATTCTCCTTGCACTCGGAATCGCCGGTATCGCGGGGATCGTCGGTGCTGGCCTCGGTCTGACCGTCGGGTTACTCTGGCTCATCACGCTCTGGTGGTTCGTCTTCCCGCCGCTCGTCGGCTATCTCACTGGCGATTGGACGGGCGCGTCCCGCTACGTGCACCCCAGAATGTCGGCGTTCGCGTACGGCTCCGCTCGCGCTGAGCTGTTCGGCGGACTCCGGTACGGTGTTCGATTGGGGCTGTTCTTCGCTGTTGTTCCCGGAAGCCTCGCCTACGCTATCGGAACCACGATTAATTGGGTTAGGAGACGATTCCTTTCACACGATACGTAACTGGCCGACACTTACCGAATACTCCCTATTGGCTTCGAGAGTGAGAGTTGGAGCCGGAAACTGCGCGTCCCACTACTGATACCAAGTGGGGAGTGTCATCCAGAGTCCGCTCTGTAATTAGTCGTTGAAGAGACAGCGTGTCGCGGCGTTCTCCCCGGTGAGCGTCTGCTGGTCGTCGTCGGTATCGGGGAAGAGCGCGGCCTGCTCGTCATCCTCACTTGAATCCTGTACGTCGGGGCGGTCGTCGACGCCGAACTCGCTGGCCTCGGGCTGATCGCGTCGTGACTCGCGCTCTCGATGGTCGACGTCGGCGCCGAAATCCTCGAGAGACGTTTCGACGCTCGACTCCTGGACTTCGAGCTCGCCATCGTCACTGAACGCTGCTTGATGGTGGACTTCTGGATCTGGTGTATCGCTCATCACTGAATGCCTCCACCCTTTCGGGTGGCTCAATAAACTGAATCGTGCGGACAGCACACCCATTCACCCGCACACTTATCCACCAGCACACCGTACTAGGCGATATGCCGATCGATATCGAGGAGTTTGAAGACGGCGAGGAAGCGGAGCGGACGACCGCTGAACTCATCATCGAGTTTCTCCTCGAGAACCGCGATGCCGCGTTCACTCGGAGTGAAATCGCAACCGCGATCGACCGCAATCCGAACACGGTTGGGTCGAACCTCTCACGGCTCAAGGAGAGAGGACTTGTTCGGCATCGAAAGCACCATTGGGCGCTCACTCGCGACCTAAGTCGAGTCGCGGAGGCGATTCGGTTCTCCGATCTCCTCTCGACACTCACACTTGAGCATGGGCCTCTTATCGCGAGTGAGGAGGAGGCAGAGGCGTGGGCGGACGCACAACCGGATCAGCTACACCCCTCAGAGACGGACAACGAGGAGCAGTCCGGCGAGAACCGTGCTGCACAGCAGTCCTCGGACCACTGATGCAGGCAGCTGGCCGTGACTACCAGCCGGGAGACGTCGTCTGGACGGTCGACCCGTGGCAAGGCCGGCTTACACCTAGTCAACTACTCGATCTCGACCGCTCGATTTTCACAAGCGAACCCAAGATATTGTTGTCGACGAGCACACTCATTCCCCGCTAGAGGTTTTCGAGGCGCTCGGACCGCTCCTCGTCGGTGAGAATAGCGACATCGCGGCTAACGCCGCGGTCGCGGAGAATCTCTTTGAATTCTGCGGGACTGTAGCCGGCGAGCTCGGCAGCACGGTTGAGCGAGACGCTTCCGGTCTTGTATTGCTCGACGGCGAGATCGACGCGTAGCTCGGGGCGCTTCTCCAGAAGGGCACGGAATGCTTCCTCGAGGAACTCTTCCTCGGAGGCAAACCGTCCTGACTGCTGGAGGAGTTCGATGTTGTCTTCAACGTCAATCATAGTATGAATGTTCCGTCCCCTCCCTCGGTGAGCTATCTATATAATGCCGGAGGTGCCCCTCCTTCTTCCGCGGATGCGTCTGCAAACAACGGATATTCACTTTGATCGAAGCTCGCTAGCTTGTTGCGCGAGTAAGCGGAGGATGGGCTCGCGATTTTGATGTGCGTTCTCGTAAGCGACACACTCCCGGACAGTCTCGACGTCGGGAATCGTCACGATGCACGCGCGGAGGACATCGAAGCTCGCCGGCGTAAGTCGTTGTTCAGGCGTGAGCGTGCTCGCATTCTCGCTCTCTTGGTTGGGCATGATGGACGTCTCGATCGTTCCCGGCGGCGACAAACGACCTCGTGACGTCCCCCTCAGCGCGGTGCTACGTGCTGTCGTCCAGAAGCTCAATCCCCTGTTCGACGACTGCGTCGGCGATGAAGAGGCTGGTCTCTGTCTGGAGCGATCGCATTAACTTGCTCCGTTGAACGCCGACGCCCTCTGCGGATTGTATCGCTGATTTCAGGGGATTTGGACGCCGTCTG
>NZ_BAAABL010000008.1:0-22551 GCF_039520965.1 Halarchaeum salinum | reverse complement strand
CGACTCGGGATTGTGATCTGTCCCTTCGAGGTAACCGTCGTGACTTCAGGGTCGTCAGTACTCATGGGCAGTTCTACGTAAGAATTCCTTACGTAGTGACTTGAACCCTCCGGTCAATTTGATCCCGGTGAGTGCCTCGTCGCTTGCTCTGAATCACGAGGTACCGAGAGAGTGCGTTGTTCCGCCGAACCCCTCACCTTTCCAGGAGCGACAAACCCGTCGTGCAGAGCGGCACCATCTTAACCAACACTTGGCGGTATTCCTGACTCAGTGTTGGTTAAGGAATACAGTCGGTATGTGGATAACCCCATAGGGTTTGCGTATGGAGTGAGAACCATAGGGTGACGGATAGCGTCCTACACCACAATCGCGGACTGGCGCGACGTCAGAGACGGCTACGTGGTGGCCATCACCATTCGACAGACCGAACACGGCGAATACCCGAGCGGACGGGACTACAGCCTCCACTTCGGCGAAGTCGGGGGCGACACCATCCTCCGCTACGATAACGCCCACGAACGCACGAAAGGCCACGAACGTCACACGCGCGACGACGTCGAGTACATCGACTTCCCCGGGATGCTCGAACTCTACGAGCGCGTCACGCGGGAAGTCGACGACCGCTCGTCGGCGTCGTGGGAGTGGTCACTCGAGTAGGACGCCATCCAGGGGGACCTATCATGCCCACACTCAAAGTCACGGTCGGCGAACGCGAGACGCTCGATGAACAGACACGGAACCGTCTCAAGGCCGCACAGGCCGGTGAGGACCTCGAGGACGTCCAGCCCACGCTCAACTTCGAGTCCTACGCCGAGCTCAGCCGACTCCTCAGCACGACGAACCTCGAACTCCTTGAGGCAATCGCGACACACCACCCCGAGAGTATCAGCGAAGCCGCCGAGCTCGTCGACCGAGACTACAAGCAAGTCCACACAAACTTGAACGAGCTCGCAGACCTCGGCGTCATCGAGTTCGAGAGCGAGGGGGCCGGCCATCCAAAGACGCCAACGCTCGCCTATGACGGCATCGAGATCGACATTCCCTTCGCCGACTCCTCGAACACCGTCGGCGCCGACGCACCCTGAGCGCGCACCACCGCTTCTTCACCGAGAGCGTATTTCCGCTCGCGTCGCGTTTTCACCTCATCGTCGTCGAGAGTCCTCGGTCGTGGCGCGCCGCCGGGAGTGGTGCGCCCGTTCGCTTGGTCTCCTCCTTGGGCACCGGCTCGCCACGATGCACCCCTCGCGTGGAGCGGCACCAGTCTTAACCAACACTTGGAGGTATCCTGGCCCAGTGTTGGTTAATTGAGGTGGTCTCCCTCCACCCGGTTAGCCGTCTCTGTGAACCCGTTCGTCGCGCTCGAAAAGGTCTGGAAGCATCTCTCGGGGCGACCAATCAACGCGGTCGTAGACGTCGCGCGTCCCCCCGCGGACGACATCCTCGGGTGGTGTGAGCGCATCGAAATCCGGAGCGTTCCGCCGCTCCGCCGCGTCGGCTTGCAACTCCTCACGCGGCTCCTTCATACCACTCTCAACGCACGGATACGGGATGAATATTCTCCCAGACGGAATATCCCGTCTACTTGAGGAAGTCGGGACGGTCGGTGTCGCGAGTCGTGGTCGCCTCGGGGTCGATCCCCAGCTCGCGGAGCTCCGCATCGGTCGGTTCGTGGCCGATCTCGCCCTTGTGGAGCGCGACTGCCTCATCGAGATTCTCGAGGGCGTCTACTCGTGACTTTCCTTGCGTCGTGACGCCGGTCTCGACGTCCGTCGCGATCCACCAATCGTCCTCCCGCCACAGCCGAATCTCCCCCGGACGCGTACTCTCGTTCGACGACCCAGCCATTATCGCCTAATTCGGCCGCTAACCGGTAACTATCCGGTGCTGTCAACCACCCGTTGTGCGGAACGACACCGTCTTAACCAACACATGGCGGTGTTCCTAGTTCAGTGTTGGTTAATCGAAGCGGCCCCCTCCACTGTTTCCGGAGTTAACTCACGTACAGTAGCGTCGTGTCAGGAGATGCGGTGGCAGATGATTTCGGTGCTTCCGCAGGCAGGGCATTCGTTAGTCGAAGGATCAACGGTCGCACCGCAGCGCCGGCACTCCACGACCTTCTCCGGTTGTGCTGTGGGCGAGAGCGCTCGTTTGAGTGCGCGAATCATGTGCTTAGGGTCCCTTGGGAGCGGGGACGCGGCCAGAGGAGGGGCTAGCCGATGTTGGAGCGTGTGACAGTGGGCGCGAAGCGCGCTCCCCCTCCTAGCTGGTTCGATGCACTCGAGGCAGATATAGTGCGGCGAACGCCGATGAGAGAGACTCCACCTGATTGTCTCTGATCCGGGTGAAATCCTCTTTTCTCGAGTAACCCGAGTGCTTTCTCGCTCTCTCTACAAAGTCGAGTTCCCGATGAGAAACACCACTCCCCACTGGAAACATCACTTCAGCCAGCCTCTTGGATTCGAACAGATCGCCGTTCTCCCATGGCACATACGTCGATCACGGTACATAGGTGCTCTCGAGTCACTCCATGTCAGACTACCTCTCTCAGATTATGCGGACATGGTGGGGGGACCGCTAACTCGTGCAATCTGGGGTACCCAAAACAGTCGCTATACAGGCTTCTGCGATAACGTACCTTCGTCATGCTGGCGCTCAACCCAGTTTCGTCTACAAAGGCAGTGAAACGACATTCCTGCTGTCGAGTGTTGATGACCAAATGCCACAGACTGGCAAAATGACGACCGCAGAGTTGACCCAAAGCCTAGTTGGCTACTGAGAGTGGTTTACTGCAGCACTGAGGTCGGCGACAAGATCGTGAAGCCGGTTATCTTCACGCAAAATGTCGAGAGTGGTTTCTAGATCGGTTTTCAACTCGAAGCGATAATGGTTGCCGCCCTGGATGCCCCGATTTCGTGATTCGGCGATGAGGAAGCCCTGCATTCCGAGAGATTGGAGATGATCGCGGACACGGCGTTCAACGAGCTGATTCGTATCTAGCCGGTCCGCTATCGATTTGTACTTTTGATAGACATAGCGGGTTCGTGTTGGGGTCTCTCCGGCAACTTCCAATGCGACAACGGAGAGGAGGGCGAGCTGATCCTGATTCGTTAACGAACGCATCCCTTCCTCGATTCGTTTGCGTTCGAGGATGTCGCGCGCTTCGCGGACATGCACTTCGGCAACGGAGTCCTGTTCGTTGTTCAATGCCAGTTCACCAGCCTTGTACAAGAGGCGAATCGCTTGTCGAGCGGATCCCTCATCTTGAGCGGCGAACGCTGCGCACAGGGGGATGACGTCCTCTGCAAGCACGCCGTCATAGAAGGCCTGGTCGGCACGGCGCTCAAGGATAGAGGTCAGCTGAGTCGCGTCATAGGGGGCGAACTCGATTTCACTATCGTAGAGCGAGTCTTTGACCTTCGGTGATAGGTTATCGCGGAACTCAAGGTCATTACTGATTCCGATGACGGAGATCCATTGGTCTTCGAGATGGCCGTTTTTGCGTGCGCGCGGGAGTTCGTAGAGCAGATCGTCGTTGCTCCCGATGCTGTCGATTTCGTCGATGACGATGATGATGGTCTTGTTGAGGTCATGTAGCTCCTCGTAGAGGAGGTCGAACATCGACTGTTGGTCGATCCCACTTGGCTTCGGCCCGGAGCCACGGATCTCCTTGATGAGATGGCCGGCGAGCTGATAGGAGGTTGATTGATTATTGGCGCTTGTCTTAACCACGCTAAGCTCAAGATCATCGGTGCTGGTGGCGTATTCGGCTAGGAGATCAAGTTCGTGGTCAATCGCGACCGTCTTTCCCTGGCCTGTTTTTCCATAGAGGAAGAGATTGTGTGCGTTCACCCCGCGTGTTGCTGGGGCGAGCGAATTTCGGATTTCTTCGAGTTCACTTGCTCGTTCGGGAAGCTCTGCTGGCTGCCAATCTTCCTTGAGAACGGACTCATCAGCGAAGATGTCGACGGCGCTCCCGTAGGGGTTGTTTGAGAGATCCGGCCCGTCGTCCATACTATCCACTTCTATGAATAACTATCAGATAAACCCTAGTGTCCAGTGTGTCCACTGTGTCCGCATAGTTAATTCACATAAGAACCCCCACCCCCCACCGTGTCCGCATAAATCTATACAAGAACCGTATCCGCCGCAATAGCGAATATATTTAGAGAAAAGACTATGATGCTAGGAGAATAACTAAACCCGTACCGCACTATTTCGTTCTATCTAGTTGATGGGGAAGGATACCCACTACCCTTTGCCAAAGATTATGCGGACACGGTGGGGTGTCCCCGTATTAGCCTTCCCGTATTCATATCCTGCTACGGGGAACAATAGTTTTCGACCGCTTCCCGCGTCTACACCGCTACTCCCCTCCCTTGAGGAGAGCATGCAGTCTCTAATTATGCGGACACGGTGGGGGAAGGGGAGCTCGCTAACTCGTGCAAGGTGGGGGGTTCCCTACTTTTAGCGCGCCGTCGATCCCTGTCTCAGAGATCGCCTCGCGAAGCGTACGTCGAGACACGTCTACTGAGACTCGCGGATTTTTGCACTGGAAGTCACACTCACCACTGGAAACACCACCCGGGGTAGTGGAACTGCAAACACCACTCTTGCCCTCACCTTAACCAACACTCCGCGCAATATAGCTCGTACTGTTGGTTAACGCGATGGCGCGCTCTCACAGACTCGTTATATCCTCGGGTGCCCCACCGACCAGCAGCACTCCGTCCCAGTCGTCGACGCGACTTTCTCACAGAGACTCACAAAATACGGGGTGCACCCCCAGATTTCACGAGTCTCCATCGTTGATCGGCTGACTCTCTCGCCCTTCGGACGGGATTTGAGGGCGCTACGGCCTCATATCCGGATGGTGGCGGCGTCGATAACTGTTTTCGGCGGGTAGTTACTCCAGTCTGTGACGGGTGAGAGCTCCGGAAACGGTGGAGGGGTGTGTCGGGCGACTTCTCGTGAAATCTGGGGGGTCCCCTACTGCAATTCTCGTAGTGTGACGACGATCTCGGCGTCGGCACTCCACTCGCGGAACACTCGTTCGAGATACGCTAGCGCTTCGTCCTCACTCGCGAAGACGCCGCGGTCGAGGATGTCCGCTACGAGCCGACTGGAAAGCGGGAGCCGACGGCGTTCGAGGGAACTGGCCAGGAGGCTCGGCAGCGCGCCGCGGTCTACGGGGCGCTCGACGCGAACTATTCGGGCGCGTTGCCGGAGACGAACCCTGGATCACTGCCGACGTCCATTGCGTCGCAGGGTCCGGTGTCGATTGCTGCGTATCGATATGCCGTGCATGGGGAATCACCTGCGCAGATCGCTAGCGAGATGGGGGTCGGACAGGACGAGGTCGTTGATCACATCCAGTCGGTCGTGAAGTAACTTCATACGCGAGCGCGCGTTTCGGTTGTGGGTGTGCAAGCGACACATCGTGGATTATTCCGACACTCCCCACACTGCATTGAAGGCATAGGTTCTTGTGACTGAGATCCTATTGTTGAATTGAGCGCGCTTGGTGCCGCGTGGAGCCTGTATGACCATGACCCGCAAGCCTTGCGGCGTAAGCCAATAGGCGTCGACGACGGACGTGGGTGCAGGAATTGCACCAGTTCTCCGATCACTAAATCTCCGCTAGTCGCTCGGCTAGCTCGTCGTATCCCTGCCTTCGTGCATATTCCACAACCGGGCGTACTGATCGATTGAACTCATCTGGTTCCCCGCCTCCCATCCAGCCTCGGAACCAACAGTGTACACGGCTGCTGACCGTATCCGCTCGCCGTTGCTTCACTGGCGCGATCATAACATTCGTGCTTCGGTTCACGAGCGCGTTATACGCTGCACCCCACTGATCGCTATACGCCTGCTTCGTGACCGGGGACTTCGGCGTGACCTCGCTACAGTGGCGTGGATGATTGATTTGGTGGGCGAGATGGCTTGCACACATGTCTGCGAGAAGCGCGGCCGGATAGTAGTACTCTGACTGAATACAGGTCGCCACGCTGGGTGGGGAGAGAGCAATCCCGGAGAAGGCACGTCCAAACCGCTCGGCCTTATCTTCTGCTCCGTCGAGGATAATGAGGGATTCCTTGACGGGGAGTTCTCGAGTTAGAACTGCAGACTGAACTGCCTCAACCCGTTCTGTCCCGGAGTTGTCCCGGCCGAGGTGTGTTGTCGCTACAAGCTTGTCTGTGTGTTCTTGTATTACTGCCTCGAAGAACCCGCGACTCTCTGCGTACTCAAGGTCGTGGGCCTTATCGCGGAACGGGAAGAAATCGTAGCCTTCAGCAGCACGATAAATCGTATCGAGGACCTCGAACTCCTCCTCTCGATCTGTCGCAACCGCGACCGTGACAGTAATATCTCCGATCGTGCTTGCGTCGATCGCAATTGAGCGATCATACGTGCGATCAGCAGCTCGGAACGGCTCCACGGATTATCACTCCCAAGACTTCGCGGTATCTTGGGGTTTCCGTTTACGGCTTTGCGTTGAGCAACTCTGTCCAGTACAGAAGTATCTTATGCTGAACAGGAACCTCAAAAAGCTACGTTCGAGTGGCGGGGTTGGTTGCGTTACGCAGGCCTACAGATCGCGGGGCTGGACCGTCTTCCGGTCGTTGGCCTCGGCACGCTCTGCGGCGTCGTCGAGCAGTTCGGCGACCTCTTCGTTGAGGGCGTCGTAGAAATCTGCCGAGACGTTGTGGTCCGAAAGTGCGTCCTTCACGGCTGCTTTGACGATTAGGTCAGACATTCCATCGCGGACTTCTCTTGTCCACCATATAAAGGTTCGAAGATTTTACGCCGAATCTCGTTCAGATACTGCCGATGGGTACTGTACCCACTGGAGCAAACTTATACGGGCTATTTACACTACTTCGATAACAACACCCATACGATGAGTGATTCCGATGATTCCCTCTTTGGACTATCTGAAGATACGCTCCGTGCGGCGACAGAGGCCCTCCCCTCACAGGAGGAAATGGAAGAACTGGTTGAAGCAGTCCGTCAGGGCCAGGAACGATTAGAGCGATCGAGACAACACGCAGAAGAATACATCAACCTCGGTCCACCTTGGGACTACGACCCAGCGGACTACTCTCCATGCGAAGAGGCTTCCTTCACAGCAATGAAGTGGACCTATGAAGGACGCGAATATCTCGAATCCACGGGGGACCCAAATTTAACCACTATCGCAGGACGTATCGAAGAGGGATCTACCTCGCTCGCTGAAGAACTAGATGACTCTGAAACCGAGTACCCATACAAAGGACTCCACCTGCTACTCTCCTCCCTTGATGGCCTGATCACCTGGCTCTGCGAGAACGACCCAGATATTGACCCTGACTTCTACAACGACGGCGGAAACCCCGTTTACTTCGGCGGACGAAAAAAATGTGCTCTGGAGAAATGGTACGATGAACACGCCATTTTCGGTGTCGAAGACGATGAGGGGGAGTCATTCAAACAACAATGGGACGACTTTTGGAATCACCGTCACCGAATAATGCACGGCTCACCCGACGCCTACTATGATGAAAATGTCGGCATAGCCACCCTATTCTTCGTCGGACTCACGGCTCACGTCGTAAATGAGAGATACGATCAGCTAAATCAGTAAAAGAAATCGTTTCCCAGAGACCATAGGCTCTTATTTCACCGCTGATATCCCCGAGTATGAGAAACGGCGTGGAAGAGACAGAAAATCAGGAGGAGTCAAATGAAGATTCAGACACCTCCTCAGAAGCTCGCCGCCACGCACTCGATGACGTTCGACGGGTACTCGATCAGGAACTCCAATCGCTAAACGATCTTACTCAGAAAGCCTGGCGAGTCGTACAATTCAATGGACTTGTCGCTACAGTTTTCGCAAGCCTCGTACCCACCCAATCCAGTCTAACTCAGATAACACCAATCTCAGGAATCCTACTTGGAGGAGCCGTTATCTCACTTGGCTATTCCACATACAGGGCCTTCCAAACACAACAACGAGAGAGTATCAGTACAGGCCCTGAAACCGATATGTTTCGAGCGGTAGCTAAACACGACTACGATGAAGTCGATTATCTTTCTCGTGCAATCAATATCCACTCAGACTGCTTTGATAAGGTACAGTCAAAAACAGAGGACAAGTCTGAAGATGTCGATAACGCACTCATCACATCGATCCTCGGCGTCATCCTTTTAGTGGCCGGGACGATACTCCTATTCATACTATGAGTGAGGAAGGCAACTCTGGTGACTCCGGATCCTCCGGAGACGGAGAAGCCCCCGACCTGGGGCAGTTCGGATCCAACGAGACATTCAAGGGCAGCGACAGCCCCGACAACACACGTTCCGACGACTCATCGGACGAATAGAATCGCTGGAGGCTGTTCTCGAGTTTTTGAATTCTGATTAGGAATGCGGCGTGTAGGCGAGGTCTGATTCGGGACATAGAACACTAAATACTGCTTTGAAAAACCCCTCCATAGAGTCGGCCCTCGGACTCTACCTTCACTTATCTAGGCCGATTAGCTGGGGGAGATACTTGCTTATTGAGATATTCTGTGGGGATATGCCCTTCCGCGGTCGTCGTGACGGTCGTCCGGTCGTCCCCGCCATAGTCGACGATGGAGAAGAAGTCACCTGTCCGGTATGCGGCGGGACGATGTACCCGCGATCGGCGCCGGGCAAGTCTCGACACTTCTACCACGTATCAGACGACGCCGGCCAGCGCTGCTCGAATGGCGGCGAGTCAGAGACCCATGAACGCGCAGTCGCCCGTGTTGAGGTCGCTCTGCATCAGCAATTCGGAGAAACCGCCCGCATCGAGACGGAGGTGGACGTCGACGTGGCCGAGGTGCCGACACCTGTGACCGAACGCCGGGCCGACGCACTCGCGACCTTTGACGATTGGAACCCTTATTTCGGGGAAGGCCTCGCCGTTGAGGTACAGCACAGTCACGAGGACAAGGACGTCCATCAGGTGACGCATGACTACTTGGCCGCTGGGTACTCGGTCGTCTGGATACGCGCGGCAACAGTCCTTCTCGATACGTTCAACTACGATACGATCGGTGCCGAATTTGAGCAAGACGACGGTTCCGGATACGCCCAACGAACGAGCAAAGCTAGCCGATTTACGAACTGCCAAGCGCTCCTCTACGACGGCGAACATGCGTGGGAGCGCGTGCCGCCCTATGCCCATCCCCGCGGACAGGATGACCTGATTACGTACGATATCTGTACTGCCCAGGGTTGCGAGCTACGCCGGCTTCACGAACCCGACGGCAGTTACACCTACACCGCGAGCGACGAGCACGGCCCCGACTTTCCCCCTGAAAGCGCTCAAGAACGCGATTGTCCGTGAGTACGACCGAGATCCGTTCTGGAAGTGGGCAGGAAGCCAGTACCATTCCGCACAGGTGGAGAAGCTGCTTGCGACACGACCTGAGATAGAGCGCTGTTGGGGGCCGAAGGGGTTTCACGAATGGGGGCGGCGAGAAACGCTCTGGACGAACCATTCCGACCAGCCGTTAATCGAACTCCGCGAGTGCATGTACTGTCCCGCTCGGTTAGTGACGAACCATCGAGGGCGATCTGGACACAGTACATTCTGTCTCTACGGTCGAGAGCCTGATCTCGACTGGGACGACGTGTATTTCCAAGCCAGCCCTCCCGAGTGCGATCACTATCTCTACGACGAGGATGCGATCGAAGATTACTGCCCCAAGTGCGGTGCGACGATGGAGACTCCCGAGACAACCCTCCGGGACCATACAAGTTGGATTCCGCCGTAAAAAGGTAGCCGGCCAATCAAGATGACCTACTCGATAAGCGAGGTAATCAACCATCTCTTCGAGGTTCATATTCGAAGAAGATCTGCCGAACGGTATAATTCCAGTTTGGCCTCAAGAACAGGGAATAGGAGATGGTGAACCGGGATTACTGTCGTTAACGAAGATCGTCGACAAGATCGCTTGCATCTCGAGTTTTCTGCTCAGGCATCTCCATATCATCGCGTTCGTACCGCATTGCCCAGTCTGTTCCAGTAGGGAGTTCTTCGCGGTCGCCGACGCCAATTGTAGCTGCCTCGCAATCCTCTTCACAGCCCCACGTAGACGACATATTCGTCTCCACATCGCGGAGACCGAGTCGAAGCGTACCCTCGGTCTTCCGTGCTACGTCCAGCGTGATCGCCAGGAACCGCCGCTGCATCAGGCCAGCGACAATCGCGTTCACCCCGATAACCGACGGATCCCTATCCTCTTCGGCTGGATCCTTCCCACCCTGCACGTAACCCCGCTCACCACGAAACTCCGGATGGTCGGCCTCCCAGTCGACATCGTCCTGGATCCAGACGCGCTGACACTCGAAACACGGCCAACCGGGTCCGGTGACCGCCGTTTCGACTTTCGCCTCTTTTTCTAGGACACCCTGATCGTCGGCGTGTAGAAGGCTTCCACCGTCAATAACTGGAATACAGTGAGCGCGAGCGAGCACGTCCAGAACCTGTCGGGGGCGAGCGGCGTCAACTCCGGACATGATAAGATCACAATCCAGGAGATCAGGGACAGCCGCATACTCGGGGTTTTGATCGACGACACTCCCGTCGACGACCCGCGTCTCAAAATTCTCAGCTGTCGCACTTCGACGGGCAACGCGTTCGGCGACCTCGGTCTTGAGGCGGTCTTGCCGAACGTCTATCCGCCGGGCACCCTGTGCGCGGTTGAAGTTCGCGCTCTCGAGATGGTCGAAGTCTACGAACACGAGTTCACCAACGCCTAGACGAGCTAAGTGTTCTGCAAGAATCGACCCGACGCCACCACAGCCCACGACGCCGACGCGAAGGTTGGCTAACCGTGCCTGGCCGTCTGCCCCCCAGAGCTGGATCGTGGAGTCCTGCTCAGCACTAGCAACACCTACACTATCGGCATCGGCATCTCGCCAGCCGGTTGGACGAACTTCCAAAGCGGGTTCGTCAGTGGCTGGACCGACAACGCGAACGTGGTCAGCGCGCGTTACCTCCGGCCCGTCGCTGGGGTCGCGCGTGGGTTCGTAGACACGCATCGACCAGTCGCCAGCATCATTAGTGATGGCAGCAGCGAACGGAGCGCCGCCGGGGAGACGATCCCGGTCGTTCTCGTAGACGCGAGCCGCCGACGCGGTATCGGTACCGCTCTCACGAACGCCGCCGGGTTGAGTATGAATCCGAATGAGCCCGCCACCACGGCTGCGGGCACGTTCGATTGCGCGCTCATGGTAGGCTTCACTGAATTCGTAGCCGACGATCGAGTCGTCGCTCGATACGTCGCCATTAGAGCTACTCCCAAACAACGACCCGATTGAACGGCTTTCTGACCGATCTCCCCAAGCTGTCCCCTTCAGCTCGAGGTCGTCACTGGATTCAGGGTGGACCACGTCTTCGACAATGTAACTCGCACGATAGTTGCCCGTACTCTTTGCGAGAACGGCGAACGCACCACGCTCGCCCATGCCGTAGAAAGGGTGGCCTTCACTCGGAAAGAGCACCTTCATCAAATCCTCGTGGATGTCTCGGGGAAACACGAGGTGGACCTCGTCGGCGTCGGCTGCCGTCAGCCAATCTGCTGCTGTACCCTGAGGCATAGTCAGTCCTCCTTTTCGAAGCGAGACCGTACGACCTCAGGAGCTTTCCGGAGGTCAGCGGGTTCAGTCCACGAGAAGTCCTCCCAGCGGTAACTCCAAAGGGCGACTTCGTCGACGTCGAGAGCCTCACGTGCCGGACGCCCCTTGGCATGGTCGCGATGCACGCTGTCGACCTCCTGACCGTCGTGCTTCGTGACGTAGGGGTACGTCACGATTCCATAGGGCCGTCGACCGTTCGGGAAATCGGTCGGAATTCGGAGGATAGCGAGGACTTCTTCCTGGTCGAAAACGTCGTTGACGTGGGCAGGATTGACAGTCCCGATACTGACCCATGCCCAGTCGCCTTCGACCGCGATGAGTTCGGCTTCAGGCTGCTCGTCCTGCAGTTCGGAGAGAGCATCGCGACACCTTTCGCTGAGGTGATTGCGGAGGTCCGCGCGATCAGCGTCTTCCGTTGTCTCGCCCTCACTCATACGCGATCTTCCCCCCATCGCTGGTCGACTCGAAGAACGTTCGGTTCATTTCGCCGAGGTCCAGATCCCGATCAGCCGGGAACGCCTGGTCTTCTTGACGGTTGCCGAGAAGGCCGTCCAGCGGGAAAAGCCCGAGTTCGTCGGGATCCTTCTTGCCGGCGTCCAGCAGGATGGTTTCGACGGATACCGAACTGTCGTCGTATCGGTCAACAAACTGCTGATTGACGTACACGACATGGCCAATGGTGCTGAACTCCAGAGGTTCGACAGTGTCCGCGAGGTTCTCCAGGCGCTCCGTGAGGTTGTCGAACTTCTGAAGGAGGCTGGTGTTGCCATCGGGAACCTCCTGTCGAATGTCCCTCGCACGCTCACGCTCTGCGCTGACGATAGTCTTCGTGCCCACGAGCGCGTCGGTATCGTGGGGGTCGGCGTCGTCGGCCCAGGTTTCGATGGCTCCGATCGCCTCCTTCATATGTGATAGTCGACGGAAGACTTCGACCGGGACGTCGTCCTCAATAGCCTCGATGGCGGACTGTACCGGGTTGACCTTGCCGGCAACTTTCTTCGTGGTAGTCGTACTGTGCTCGTCTGCGGAGTCGGCGGGAGTGTTGCGTTCACTCATGGTTGTGGGTCGTCGCGCTTAGCCCGGCGACGTGGGGCCGACCGAAATGATACATTCGCCGCTGTGAACAGATCTATGAATGGGCCGAGACCACGCGGTCAGTCAGTACCCGTCAGGGATCCGCTCGGTGGGCGAACATCCGTGGAGGTCACTGCCGGATACCCCGACTCTCTCGTCGGTCTTGGTGGGTTCCCGCCGTCCCCCTGCCGCAGAATTGCGGTGATCGGGGGATGCCTACGTAGCGGTGGGTAACCAGCCCAGGAACGTGTAGCCGACCCCCACTGAAAAGGGTTTTGCTGAGTGGAACTATACTTGCCCCTTTCTCGTATCAGGCATATATGAACCGTGGGGTAGGGGTTTTCGAACTGGCAATTTCCACTTTCACTCCGCTGGGAATAGCTTTTTAAATAGGGATATTCATCGATACAGAGATGTCAACCGCGGGTCGAAAACCAGCGCCTTAGCTGCTGAACGTTGCGGTTTGGTGGGTAGCAATAGAGCCCCCACCGCTACGTAGGCAGGCATCCATATGGCATAGGTGCTAATAAGACTGTCGGCCGCCCCTACGCAGTCTTGCGATTTCCACTCGAAATCATAGGGGGTTCGCTATACTTAAACTGTATTTTCCAGCGAAAGTGAACCGTCAAACACTGCTTTAGTCCCCCGGTTTGTGAGCAGTGAGTACGAGAAGCTGACATCAAACTGATTCCGCTGAAAATTCGATCTGATCTCCTACCTCTTCAAGAGCCTCTGTAGCAATATCCCCTAACTCGCCAGCTTCAATATGCGAGTAGCGCTCTCGGACCATCTCTTCAGAGTTATCGAGATACCGGGCCGCCACCGTGTATCCAAACGCGCGGACAAGTACCTCCCCCATCCCACGTCGACCACCGTGCGGAGCAAGATAATCGTGTTTCGGATGGTCGATATCGATCTCTGCGGTCTCCGAGAGCCGTTGGAGAACCGACCGTGCTCCGTCCGTCGTGATCGACGTCGGTCGAATGTCCTCATCGAGCGCCAGCAGGAGGTCACGGGCGTATTCGTCACGCCGCTCAGTAATTGCTTCTGGGCGTTCCCCTCGGTCGGCTAGCTCTTCCCGGACGAGGTCTGCGAGCGTCCGTTGGTCGAACGTCGGAAACACCGGCCAGCGATCCGTGGGTGGGTCCATCAGCTGGCGGTAGCTCCGGAGCGGAGAAATCACTGGATCGGGGAGACTCGCAGCGTCCCACTGCTGTTTCTTCCGGTAGACGTCCATACTGCCGTCGTCGAGGGAGAGGTCCTCCCAGCGGACGCCGCGCCGGCGCGGGTCGTTCGGATCGCGGAGGAGTTCGCCGACGCGGACGGCGGTGTACGCGAGGACGAACACCAGCGCCCGGTCACGAGCCGCCTTCAGCGCCGCATAGCGCACTCGCTGTTTGTGGAGGGGAAATCCTCCGGGAGTGTCGTGTACGTCTCGACGGCGTCGCGGGCCAGTCGTCGACGTGCCAGGTGAGGCCGTGGCGCTGCTCGGACGTCCCCGACGATGGCTTTCAGCGCGTCGAACTCCCCACGCACGTACTCGTCGTTAGTGGGGTCGCCGTCGCGCCAGGTGACTGTCCGGAGTGCGCCGTAGCCGATCGTCGGCGCACGGCGGGCCGTCGTCGCGACGTCCCTCAGGACGCCCCACCCTACAGGGGCGACAAAAACCACAGCGGGGGAGACGAGTAGCGATTCCGATATACTTTGTGTAACCCATCTCCACCTGGGCTATCTAAGGTAGCTAACTTAGCTTAGCTACCTACTCTATTTCTTAATAGTGCTCTACAGGTGGAGCGGGCCGAGTGCCTTGGGACTTGACCCGAGGTGGTTCACACAGCCCGTGTTGCGGTATTCTTTCGTGGGGAGTCAGCAGTTTGGCGAGGTCGGAGGCTCGACGGCACAGCCGGCTGTGCACTTACGTGCTGAACAACCGGGAGAGCAAGCCACCCGACTCGTCTTCGTCACCGTTCACAGATGTGTGGTTGTCTGCCGTCGTATCGGCTCTGCCGGTTTCGGCTGGGTCGTCCAGTAGGTCTGTGACGGAATAGCCGACCCATTCGGCGAACTCCTCGGGTGCGCCGATGTAGACGCTCGACCCGGATTTATCGGACATGAAGCGCTTCGGGAGGCGTTTCTCGTAGTCAAAGACCTCGTACTCGTCGCGTTCGAAGTTCGCCGTCATCGCGTCTGGTTCGGACTCGAACGTGACGCGGCCACCCCGGATGTCGCGCTGCCACTTCAGCCGTCCTGTGTCGTACGTCTTCTCTGCGGGCTCGTCCGCAGGGAAGTAGTCGGGTTTCTCGCGGTCCGCCTCGGCGTAGAAGTCACAGAAGATGCGGCGGACGTCCTCGACGGTGCCGCTCCCGTCCGCCCATGGCTGTTCGGTGAGCATTCGGCGGGCGACGTAGCTGAAGATCGGGTTCTGGCGGTCGAGGACGTCGCTGAGGTCTTCTTGGGCGTCGTGGAAGCCTGGGTCTTCGGGGTTGGAGGGGAAGGAGACGTCCATCGTGAGGATCTTCATGCGATTTCGGAACTCGGATTTCGGCAGGTTGTCGTTCGTCGTGAAGATGAGGCAGGGCTGATCAACGCTCGTCGGTGTCCAATCACCCCAGTAGTTTCGGATTGGGCTCCAGTTCTCGATTTTGTTCTTCTCGGCGTCGATGATGGCGTAGGGGAAGGCTGTGTCCCACTGGCGGATTCCCCGTATTTCTTTGACGCCGACGTCGTCGGCGTCGACGCCTGAGACGACGGTGTTGTCGGAGATGAGGCGGAGGATGTATTCGGTGA
Organism: Halarchaeum salinum; assembly: GCF_039520965.1. Lineage (NCBI taxonomy): Archaea > Methanobacteriati > Methanobacteriota > Halobacteria > Halobacteriales > Halobacteriaceae > Halarchaeum > Halarchaeum salinum. The sequence continues at coordinate 7,041 of NZ_BAAABL010000008.1, read as the reverse complement.
GTTTGTCTTTGCCGGCGTCGCTGTTGCCGACGATGTAGAGATGTTGGAGGACGTTATCGAGGGTGCGTGATGGTGAGGAGAGGGCGTCAGCGTATTGGTTGGCGAATGGCGCCCAGAACCCGTAGAGGAACGCCTCGTACATTTGTGCCATCACTGCCTGCTCGGATTGCGTGTGGCCGTGGTCGTCGACCGTCTCGATATATGACTCGATGGTGTCGAGACAGTGGTTGAGGACTTCGGGTGTTGGATCGTCGGTGGCGACGAGGATCATCTCGTCGTCCTCGCCGATGACGACCTGCTCGGCCTCGGGCAGGATGGACATCGAGGGGATGGCCGTGGATTCCTTCACTTGGTTGTTGTAGGCGCTGAGCGGCGCGGTAATGCTGTGGTCTTCGACGGTTGCGCCACGATCACGGAGACCGGTCCCGAACTCGTCGGCTGTGTCTTTGTCGACTTTGCTTGTGCCCATGCGGATTTTCTCGTCTGGTGCGCGGACTCGCGGCCGGTCGAGTGTCTCTGTTAGGTCGGTTTCGTTGTCCGACTCGACAAGCCCGACATCCGGCTCCGCATCACCGTCTTCGGTTTCGCTGTCTGTGTCGTCTGCGCCGTCGGGTTCGACGACCGTCCGGTCGGCGTTTTCGGGTTCCTCGATGAATGCGACTGTCTTATCAGCCTCTGTAGGGTCGTCGACGACAGCGGTGACGCGGTCGGCGATCGCCGTCACGTCCTCGACGGCGTCCTGATTCAGGGCGGCGGTGTCGCTGACGTCAAGGTCGCCTGCGCCCACCCAGTACTCGATGCGGTTCTCGCGCTCTTCGGGCGAGTCAGCCTCCTCCAAGGCCTCAACAAGTCCGTCGAGGAGCGTCTGGTCGCTGTATCCCTCCCGGTATTCGGCGATGAACTGCTCGAACTCCTGATCAAGTTCCGTCCCAAGGTCGGTGGTGAAGACCGAGATCTGGTTGGTGTGGTACTCCCAGGAGTTCCGTGAGAGGTTCGCCGACCCCTGCACGAGTTTCACCGTGTCGTCGGGCATGACGATCCGGTAGATCTTCGAGTGGACCGTCTTCTGGTTCTTCAGCCGGATGGTCAGCCGGTCGTCCTGGCGGAGACGAACGAGTTCGCGCGCCGTCGCAACCTCATTCACGCGGTCGGCGTAGTCGTCAGCGTTCCCGATCAGGACGTCGAGTGAGTCGATGTTGTAGTCGGTCAGCATTCGAACCATCAACTCGGGTGTCTCCGCGTAGGTGACGGCGTCAACGTGGCGTGCCCCCTCGAACAACTCAAGGAAGTCACTCCGGTCTTTCACCATCGCCAGCCGATAGCTCGCCGCCCCCGACCCGTAGAACTCCGGCATATCAGCAAACCGATCGAAGGACACGTTCGCAGTCAACTCATCCATACCATCGTTTGTGACTGCGAACTGAAAAGTATATGCCGGAGACAAAGAAATCGCTCACAACAGTGTTCCACTTTCAGAAAGTGAACGATCTGTGAACTACCCCGCCTCACTCAGCGCTCTGTGCCTTCGTATCTGGTGGTCCGCTTGGAAGTTCGGAGATGGACAGGTCCACGCGGCGGAGGAGCTGTGCGTTGATCGCGACGATGACTGTACTCAACGACATCAGGAGGGCCCCCACGGCAGGGGACAGTAGAATTCCGACCGGTGCCAACACGCCTGCTGCGAGCGGAATCGCGAAGACGTTGTAGCCGGCCGCCCAGACGATGTTCTCCTGCATCTTCCGGTAGCTCGCCCTGCTGAGCTTAACCAGCCGAACGACATCCATGGGGTTGTTCTGGACGAGGATGACGTCCGCCGACTGGACCGCAACGTCGGTGCCACTCCCGATTGCGATGCCGACGTTGGCTCGCGTCAGCGCCGGCGCGTCGTTTACACCGTCGCCGACCATCCCCACGAGCTTCCCTTGGTCTTGGAGTTCCTGGACTTTCTTGTCCTTATCTTGGGGGAGGACCTCCGCGAACACCGTGTCGATGCCCAGTTCGTCGGCGACCGCGTCGGCAACGTCCTGAGAGTCGCCGGTTAGCATCGCTACCTCGATGCCTAGCTCGTGGAGGGCGTTGATGACGGTGTAGCTCTCCTTACGGATCACGTCGGCCATTGCGAACGCGGCGATCAACTCTCCCTCGCGAACAAGATACACCACGGTCTGGGCGTTCTCACCGGCCTCGTCAGCGAAGCGCTGGAGATGGTCGGGAATTTCGCTATCGAGTTGGGCCAACAGGTTCGGCCCGCCGACATACACCTCGTTGCCGTCGACGTTTGCGCGAACTCCTCGGCCTTTGATCGCCTCGAAGGCGGTCGCGTCGGGAGTAGTTAGGTCTCGCTCGTCGGCGGCCTCGCGGATGGCCCGCGCGATCATGTGCTCGGAGTCGCTCTCAACGGCCGCCGCCAGCCGGAGCGCGTCATCCTCGCTGACGCCGTCGACGGTCGCCATATCCACGACGCCGTGCTCGCCCTCGGTGAGTGTTCCCGTCTTGTCGAAGATGATGGCGTCCAGATTCCGTGCGTCCTCCATCGCGATGTGATCGCGGACGAGCATCCCGTTCCGAGCCGCGAGCGACGTGTTGATCGCGACGACGAGCGGGATGGCGAGCCCGAGGGCGTGTGGGCAGGCGATGACGAGCACCGTCACGACGCGCTCGATAACCATCGCGTCGAACGAGACGGCGACCGTCCACGCAATCGCCGTCACGACCGCCGCCCCGAGCGCGACGTAGAACAGCCAGCCGGCCGCACGGTCGGCCAGCATCTGTGTCTTGGACTTGCTTTGCTGGGCTTCCTCGACGAGCCGCATGATGCCGGCGAGCGTCGTCTCCTCACCCGTCGCCCCAACGCGGACACGGAGACTCCCGTCGCCGTTGATGGTGCCGCCGATGACCTCGTCACCAGGCTCCTTCGAGACAGGCTTGGACTCACCGGTGATCATCGACTCGTTGACGTCCGAACCGCCCTCCTCGACGACGCCGTCGGCGGGCACGCTCGCACCCGGCCGGACGAGCACGAGATCGCCCTCGGAGAGGTTACTGACAGGGACTTCCTCGGTCTCGCCGTCGTCGGTGATTCGTTCCGCCGTGTCGGGCATTAGCTTCGCCAGTTCGTCGACGGCGCTCGAGGCCCGGCGGACCGACCGCATCTCGATCCAGTGCCCCAGCAACATAATGTCGATCAGCGTGGCGAGCTCCCAGAAGAACGCCGACTGCGTGGGGAAGACCACGCTCGCGAGACTGTAGACGAACGCGACCGAGATGGCCATCGAGATGAGCGTCATCATCCCCGGCGCACGGTCTTTTAGTTCTGGGAGTGCCATCTGGAGGAACGGGACCCCACCGTACGCGAAGACGATGACCGCGAAGACGGGGTTGATCCACTCGCTCCCCGGGAATATAGGGACGGAGAACCCAATCCACTCCTGTAGCATTTCACTGTACAGGAGGACGGGAATCGACAGAAGTGTCGAGACGAAGAAGCGACGCCGGAACATCTGCTCGTGACCTTCGTGCATCCCGCCATGCCCCTCACCGTGGCCCTCGTGGGCACCGTGCCCTTGGTGTCCGGCGTGCTCGTGCTGCTCGTGGGTCGCCGTCTCACCTGCCGCAGCAGGGTGAGCCTCCTCCTCCAGTAACTCCTGCTCTACTCGGTGCTCGTCAGATTCAGCGGCCGCTTCATCGTGGTCGCCGTGTTCGTGCTGGTGACTGGTGGTTTCCTGCTGGTCCTCTCCTCCCGGGGAATTCTCATTTGCGTCTTTATTGTCGTCCATAGTTCATGTTCTCTTTAGAGGTGGATTCGCTGGCTTCCTGAATGTTCGGGCCCTGAAGCCGTGAGTCAGGGCCAGTGTGGGTAAACGCCGAAGACAACGGTTAGTCGTCGTCTCGAAGCGACCCGTGCTATCCGCAGCTCACGATACTCAGGCGTGAGCGGTGTATCCTGCGTCTTCGACGGCCTCCACGAGAGCTGTGACATCTGCCTCACCATCGACGCTCGCTTGGTCACTCTCCCTGTCGACGGTCACGGAAGTCACGCCAGAGACCTCTTCAAGGGCCTCTTCGACCGTTTGCTCACAGTGACCGCACGACATTCCTTCCACGGTAATGGTCGTCATACAGCGGGACATACAGTCACCTCTCTTTAGCGGATTTCCCCTTTGATCAGACTGGTCTCTTGGGGGTCAAACTTTAGATTCAAAGTGAGATTTGTGGCCGCAACGATCCAAATCTCAGATTCCCCAGCTGTCGATGGCAGGAAGACTCAGGTATCGTTGTGGCGCTCCCTATACGTCTTCGCCGCTAACAAGACATATAGTGCTCCGATAGCCCGAATACCCGAGCGGAATCGCTCATTCCATTCTATCGACTTTGGACGCTCGTACAGGAACGCGGTGGCAAATCTCCGATACAGATCTGGGAACAGGAGGACGATGGCGCCGAACACACCGGTAAGATTCATTAGACACGCGTATGCTCGCCCGTTAAGGAGAGAAATCGCAGCTATCAGAACGCCCTCCGACCGGATAGCTGAACGGACCCACCCTCTCACTGTTCCCTCGCTTGGATTCGCAATCGCGAGTCTCTCGAAGAGCGTGACGATTTTGTCCGGGAACAGTGCTGAGAGAGCGCCGAGGACACCCACGAGTGTTCGAATCATACGATATGGTACGACTGATCCTGAATAAATTTGGCTTCCAATTCCCTCTACCCAGGAGTCACGGGGGCATATTCACTATTGCAATTTCCTTCAAACCAGGTGGCGAGACGGATTCCCCGCTCCACCGCGGGCGGGGAGGAAGCCGACACTTGCTTCCAGTTCCGAAATTTGAAGATTCTGGCATCCCAAATCACGGGTGTTGTCGGCGGCCAACAGCTGTCGCCGGTCATGGGCCGCAGTCAACCGGCCCCGAACTCAGGGATGCCGACCCGTGAACCCCCGGAAGCCCTTCGGGTACGATGCGGTGAGTCCACTGAGAAGCCTCGGCGTGTAGAGTGACTTCGACGTCGACCCCAACGGCACATCGTGTTTGACGGCCTCGTCTGCCGTTGGATGTTCCTCGATATCCTGAATCGCCGCCAAGTCATCTTCATACATCGGCACTGGGGGGAGATACGCGGCCGCCGCTCGCCACCCCGACAACGATGAGGAACAGGTGCGGAAGACTACCAGCACATCGAGGCAGCCGACCGCACCAACCAGGCAACTGAGGCGCTCTCACAAACGGATTAGCGAGCCCGAAGCGGGGAACCTGAAGGGGAGAACGAGTCATTTTGACCGACGAATGGCCGGATCATCGCCCTTCGAACGCGACGTGATGCAGGCCGCCACTTGGTGCAGGGACGTAGAACGCTTCGTTGGTTCCGACCGAGATTTGTGAGGCCACGTGGCCGACCGACGAATGGTGCGTGGAGATCTCTAGCGACGACCGCTCGAGGACCACCAGTCCTGCATCGCGTCCAGCCACCATCAGTGCGTCTTCAGTGAAGACTGGCTGGGTGTAACTCCCGCCAGTCTTGACGGTTGTCAGTTCGTCCCCGGTTTCGGTATCGAAGACACGCGCTTGATCGCCTTGGCCGGCATTTACCGCGACCTGTTCGCCCGCAATTGCGGGCCGGGCGTACCCCTTTTCGGGGAGCGAGTGCCGCCACTCGACCATTCCGTCGGCTGCGCTCACACACACCAGCTCCTGGGCGTTGGTGACCGCGTACAGCAGGCCGTTGGAGATGGCGGGCGGCGTGTCGAACGCACTTGGATCGTTCAGCGTCCATTCAGTGCCGCCGGATTGGAGGTCCAGACTCAGGCTTCCTGGCTCAACCGCTGTCCGGTACGTCACGTAGGCGAACGAGTCGTCGGCGCAGACACCAACCACGGAGTTGTCAGGGTCCTCGCTCCATAGTGTCTCACCAGCCTCAAGGTCGTAAGCGGTCACACCGTCGCCAGGGACGAGCAATGTCGACCCAGACAGCACGGGCGAGCATTCGGGCCGGGTCCCGCCTTTGACTGGTATCGTCCCGACCTGCTCGCCCGTCTCTAGATCCAGGACGTAGGTGCTGCCGTTGGAAGTGGCCGCGATGACAAGTCCGCAGGCGATGACGGGAGTAGTGCTTACTCCCGTCTCCTCCGGTAGCGAGGACGTCCACTGACGCTCGCCGGTCGTCCGGTCGTGTGCGGCCAGGCCATTCGCTGTCGGCGTGATGGCGTGGCTGCCGGCCAGGACTGGCGCTTCGGACGCTGTGTCCAGCGGGTTGGTTCCACCCACGTTGACGACGCCGACGGTCGCATTTGTTTCTACGGGGACCGGACGGTCGACGAAGGACGCACCAGTTCGGGTGGCGGACCGCTGACCCCAGAGCGGGGTGGTAGTCGCCGGTTCACAGCCCTTCTCGAGTTTGTAGCCGGTCTTTACGGCTGTGGAGCAGCCGGTGAGAGTGGCGGCCAGGCCCGCACCGAGACTGGTTAAGATATCGCGGCGTTTCATTCGATAATAAATCTAGCTCTCGTATTGTAGAGTTAACGGCGTGGAGAGCGTCTGGCTGTCGGTCCAACTGCTCACATTGTACTGGCAGCCAGTCTGGGCAAGATTATCGCCCACAGAGGCGTAGTCCTTGGATTTCATGACGCTGGCGACACTCGATTGAAGGATGTCCTCATCTGTATTGGTGTCACCCGGTTCCCATTTGATTCTAACGTTGTCGTTCAGTGACCCAGTGTTATCAGTCCGTTGGACCTTTGGGGGGTTGTAGCTGATTTCGATGGCTGCGCCGGTGTAAGAGACTGAGGCGGTCACCGTCGTATCCCCAGTACGATCTCCACTAGGAGCCCACTTAGTGAGGTTTGTGCCACCGGGTTCGTAGTTCCGCCCCCAGTAATGCCGAACTGAGGCTGAGTCCCAGGTATAGTCACTGTCGTATGCCCTGGTCCCTGGCTCGAACACAGCATCGACCGTTGCTGCGAACACGTCGTAGTTCCAGTCGATCACATCGGCAGCCGGATAATCTCGACCTCTAAGCGCCGAATCTCTGCGAACTGTGACCAGA
>NZ_BAAABL010000007.1:0-664 GCF_039520965.1 Halarchaeum salinum | reverse complement strand
AACTGCTGTTGTAGAAGCCGCGATCGAGATAGACGGCCTTGACGCGCAAGTCAAGGCCGTCGAGCAGTGAGAGGAACTCTTCGAGGGCATCGCTAGTGGTCTCGCCAGCTTCCAGCTGGCGGACCGCCAGCGTGTACCGTTTGTTCTGCACGCGTGCGTAGAGTGTCGCGTAGGCGTGAAACGTCGTGGTCCCTCGTTTCGCCTGCGAGAAATACAGCGACTCTGTTTCGTCCTCATCACCGTAGTAGGGATCGAGGTGGAGGTCGGCGACGACCTCCACCGGTCGATCTGGCAGCGTCTCAAGGACGTCCCGTTGAAGCAGCGTGTTCCCAACCGCCTCAACGGTATCAAGATCGAACTGGTCGGTCAGATGTCCACGGACGGTATTGGCGTGAGGCGAGTCATCGGTCGTCTCGCAGACGTGATTGATCGAGGTCCCGCCGGCGCTGGCGCCGGCGAGGACCTCGTACAACTCCTCGGAAGTGACTTTCACGTTCTCAGCGAGGTCAATCGGAAGTTCGTCTCCGAGGCTGTTGACGACAAAATTAAGCAGGTGCTCTTCCTCTATCTCACTGTCTGCTGGGGTTTGTTGCACACGGCTCTATTGAATCCGCAGACAGCGTCGGGATGAGTCGTTAGAACGTTGGAAGTGAAGCGGGAGAGT
>NZ_BAAABL010000006.1:0-20187 GCF_039520965.1 Halarchaeum salinum | reverse complement strand
AGTGTACGGCGCTTTCAATTCGTTAGAGCTGATTCAGCAAACCATGAGAACTCTTCTATGACACCCTCGTCGCTGAAGGTCGTCAAGGACGGCCTTCAGCGACTTCCCTTCCAGCGTAATACTGTTGCCCCGCCACGTCCGCAGTTCCTCGACGATTTCCGGGTTCGCGTTGGACTTGACGCGGGAGATGAACCAGCCGTCATTGGCGTCAATACGGTCGAATAGCCAGAAATCGTAGAAGCCGAGATCGAACAGGATGAGTGCGCCAGCTACCCACTCGCCGGTGGGTAGCTGGCTCCGTTCGTGTGTTGTTCCGTCGGTCGTCTGGAGCCGCGTCGGAAGACCAGTCGAGAGTGATTCGGTGAGATGAACTTTCAGCCCGGCCTGATCGTCACCAGAAGCGGTGTAGACATCCTTGGCGTCGTGGTAGAGCGAAATGAACGTCGCATCAACGATGAGGACGTCTCGAAAGTGTTCGAGACGCCCTCTCAGGTCGTTTCTGTCGGGATCGAGATTCTCGATGGCGTCATCGAGAATCTCTCGAAGCAGTGCAACGAACCCTGGTTCAAACCACTCGTGAAAGGACGCGTAGGAGAGTTCGTCGCAGTCAGCCATCTCGACGTAGCGTTCGAGAAACGCTTGGAGAGAACGGTCTGACCCGGCAGCAAAGCCGAGCGAGAGCGTGTAGAACAGCGCAACGATATCGAACTTTCGCTCACGCTCGACGAGATTCGTTGCGCGAGCCCGCTCGCGCAACTCATCGGATGGAAACGCTCTTTGTATCCGGTTAACAACGACCGAATCCGGTGGTGAGTAAGTCACACTTCCCACCGGATTTCTCAGACGTGTAGTTGCGACGGTCTCCAATCAGCAGATAGCGTGGTCGTTCTCCACTAAACTAGAACGGATGGGAGTACGCCGTGGTTCGTCGAGTTCGCGAACGTGGCCGTCCCGTGGGGCGAGCTGTTCATCGGCCTCGGCCTGCTCGTCGGCGCGTTCGTCCGCCTCGCGGCGTTCTTCGGCGCGCTCATGATGCTCATGTTCTACTTCGGGAACTGGGACATGAGCCACGGGTTCATCAACGGGGACTTCGCGTACATGCTCGTGTTCCTCGCGGTCGCCGCGTTCGCCGCGGGCCGCATCCTGGGCCTCGACCAGTACATCGAGAACTACGACGTCGGTGGCGAGACGCTCGTTGAGCGCTACCCCGCCCTCGAATACATCCTCGGCTAACCACGCCGAACTCTCTTCAGGAGTACAATAATGCAAAATCCAATTCAAGCACGCGGGATTCGTTCTCTGGGACTCATCGTCATCGGAGCACTGACGCTAGCCGTCATCATTGGAATGACTCTGACGCACGCTGCTGTTCCAGATACAGTGATGTGGGACTGGCATGACGGGATGTGGAATGATGGTCACATGGCCGGGTGGGGAATATGGAGCTGGGGGATGATGTTGATCGGTTTGCTGTGGATGGCACTTCTGATCGCCCTTCCCGTCTACATCGTCTACTGGCTGACAACGCGGTCGCCATCGGACGGCCCCACCGAGGATAGCGCACTCGCTGTCCTCCAGGAACGGTACGCTCGCGGCGAAATCGACGACGAGGAGTTCGAACGCCGGCGCGCCCGACTCACGCCTGACGGCGGCCGTTACTGACTGTTCTTCCCCTATTCGTCGACTTCCGTCTTCACGACGGTCGCTGGGCGGGTCGTCAATCGAAGGACGCGGTCGGTCACGCTTCCGAGCAAGGCCCGGTATTCTTCCGGCCGGTGTTTCGTTCCAAGTACAAGTAGATCCATATCTTCGGCATCAGCATACCGTACAATCGTCTCAGCCGGTCGGCCGTGCTCAATTGCTTTGACAACATTGACACCGACCTCCTTCGCTTTATATTGGATGTCTGCGATTGTTTCCGTTCCAAGTTCTTCGAGGCCATGTTCTGGGCCTTCGGCTTCATCAACGTACTCGTCACCGCTGTATGCTGTTACGACGTCCTCATCGACTACATACAGAACATGAAGATCGGCATTATGGGCCTCTGCTAGCGCGATAGCATGGGATTCAGCTTCCTCAGAAGCAACTGTCCCGTCAGTCGAGAGCAAAACCGTATCGTACATTTCTCTTTACTTATTGAGACTAGATTATAAAAGCAGCGCTCTTGGATAGTGGCGTAGCTGGTAACACTTTTTGTAACTTCACAAAGTTTGGAGATTGTCGTCTCTCACGGTTGAAGAGTGGAGGATTTCTATGACGACCAGCTGATGCTAAGCTATTTCCTGTTATGAGTCGTACTGATTAGCATGGGTACCAGACCAACTGACCTCCGGATGGATATTGGTCGTATTGCTGATGAGTCGGTCGCCCGTGTCACGCCTGACGCCACGGTTGCCGAGATCGCTCACACGATGATCTCCCAATCGCGGTGTGCCAGGTACGTGGTCGTCGAAGAATCCGATCAGATCTCTGGTATCATCACCGATCGAGACCTGATTGCTAACCTGCTCACCGAGGAAAGCGAGTTAAGTGTGCTCACAGCCGAGACGAGTGGAGACGACGTACGAGCTGCTGACGTGATGACGCGTGACCCACTTACTGTGCCAGCAGATGCTGAGATTCCAAAAGTCCTGAGACAAATGAACGAAGCGGGTGCTCGACACGTCCCGGTTGTTGAAGACGGGAGCGTTATCGGGATGATCACTCTGGACGATTTAATTACGCATGTTGCTGGTGAGAGCGCACACGTTTCAGCTCAGATGGATAACGTAGCGGGCATCATCCGAACAGAGTCTACGCACGATTGAAACGCTAATTTGGACTCAAAGTTTTTCGTGTTGCTTGTGCTTCCAGAAATAGAGTCAGTTGAGAGAGATTATCGCATGAGGAGCCGTCTAAGGACGTAGTGGAGGATGCCGCCGTGTTCGATATAGGTCACGGCGGCCGGCGTGCCGACCTGTGCTGTGACCGGGAACTCGACAGTCGACCCGTCCGCGCGCTCGGCGATAACGGTCAGTTCGTCCATCACATCGAGCCCGTCATCGAGGCCGTGGATCGTGAAGATCTCAGACCCATCCAGACCGAGAGATTCCCACGAGTCGCCATCATCGAACTGCAGGGGGAGCACACCCATGCCGACGAGGTTGTCGCGGTAGATGCGCTCGTAACTCTCGGCGATGGTTGCGCGAACACCGAGTAGGTCCGTTCCTTTCGCCGCCCAGTCCCGGCTGGAGCCGGTACCGAACTCTTCGCCTGCCATCACGACGAGCGGGACTCCCTCCTCGCGGTAGCGCTGGCTGGCTTCGAACACGGTCGTCTGCTCGTCGGTTGGGTGGTGGATCGTATAGCCACCCTCGACATCGTCGAGCATCTCGTTCTCGATGCGGACATTGGCGAACGTTCCCCGCATCATCACCTCGTGGTTGCCCCGGCGCGCGCCGTAGGTGTTGAACTCGTGCGGCTCAACGCCGTTATCGAGCAGCCACTGGCCGGCAGGGAGGTCAGATCCGAAGGGGCCAGCAGGGCTGATGTGGTCGGTCGTAACGGTATCGCCGAGTGTCAGCAGGCAGCGTGCATCCTCAATATCGGCGACGCCGGGTTTTTCGAGGGGGAAGTCCTGGAAGAACGGCGGCTCTCGGATGTATGTCGAGTTGTCGTCCCACTCGTAGACGTCACCTGTGGGCGCGTCGAGAGCAGCCCACCGCTCGTCACCCTCGAACACAGAGGCATACTTCTCCTCGAACATCTCAGGAGAGACGTTCTCGTGGATTGCTGCCTGCACGTCCGCTGCGTCGGGCCAGATGTCCGCCAGATACACCGATCCCCCCTCCTCGTCGGTGCCTAGCGGCTCGTTCTCGAGGTCGACGTCCATCCGCCCTGCGAGGCCGTAGGCGACGACGAGCGGCGGGCTCGCGAGGTAGTTCGCACGGATCTTCGGGTGAATACGCGCCTCGAAGTTCCGATTTCCGGAGAGGACGCTCGTCGTCCAGAGGTCGTGGTCGTCGATCGCTTGCTCGATGGGATCGGGAAGTGGTCCGGCGTTCCCGATACAAGTGGTACAGCCGTAGCCGACGACCGCGTACCCGAGCTCTTCGAGATACGGAAGCAGGCCCGATTCCTCGAGGTACTGCGTGACGACGCGACTGCCGGGTGCGAGACTCGTCTTGACGTACGGCGGGACATCTAAACCTTTCTCGACGGCGTTCTGGGCAAGCAGACCAGCAGCGATCATCACCGACGGGTTCGAAGTGTTCGTACAGCTCGTGATGGCGCTGACGAGGACGTCTCCGTGTCCAATTTCCACTGTCTCACCGTCGAGGTCGACCTCAACGCGTTTGGTTAACGGGTGCAGTTCCGATTCGGGTTCGACCTGAACACCGCCGTCGGTCTCCGCACCAGCTGCATCACCTTCGCCGAGCCACCGCTGTAGGGCGTCTTCGTCGACATCATCGAGGTCGTCTTCGAACTCCCCGTGGAGAAGTCCCCGGAAGCTCTGTTTCACGTCCCCCATCGGAATCCGGTCCTGTGGCCGCTTATGTCCGGCGAGACTCGGCTCAACAGTCGAAAGATCGAACTCGACCACCTCGGTGTATTCCGGTTCCTGTTCTCCGAATAGCCCTTGCGCTTCGAGGTACTCGCGAACAAGGTCGATGTGGGCGGGGTCACGCCCGGTGAGTTCGAGATACTCGAGCGTCTGCTCGTCGACCGGGAACATACTGATCGTCGAGCCCTGTTCGGGCGCCATATTGGCGATCGTGGCCCGGTCGGGGACTGTGAGATTCTCCACACCAGGACCGAAGAATTCGACGAACCGGTCGACGACGCCGACCTCGCGGAGCCGTTCGGTGATGTGGAGCACGAGATCCGTCGCCGTCGCGCCCTCGGGTAATTCGCCTTCGAGGCGGACGCCGACGACCTCGGGAAGTTTCATCGTGACCGGCTGACCGAGCATTGCCGCTTCCGCTTCAATGCCGCCGACGCCCCAGCCGACCACACCGATGCCACCGATCATTGGGGTGTGGCTGTCCGTGCCGACGAGTGTGTCCGGCAGGAGCCATTTCTCACCGTCTCGCTCGCGGGCGTGGACGACCCGGCCCAGATGCTCGAGATTCACCTGGTGGACGATGCCGGTCCCCGGCGGGACGACGTTGAAGTTCTCGAAGGCGTTCTGCGCCCACTTGATCGCGCGATACCGTTCGGCGTTGCGCTCGTACTCCAGTTCGACGTTCTTCTCGTAGGCGTCCTCGGAGTCGAAGTAGTCGACTTGGACGCTGTGGTCGATTACGAGATCAATAGGGATCTCTGGTTCGACCAGGGTCGGGTCCCGATCTTTGCGGTCGACTTCGGATCGAAGGGCCGCCAGGTCGACAACTGCGGGCACGCCAGTGAGATCCTGTAGGACGACTCGTGATGGAGAGAACGGAACCTCTGCGTCCGGTACGTCTGGCTTCCAGCCAGCAGCATTCTTGACATCCGCTGCAGTAACAGTTTCGCCGTCGGCGTTCCGGAGCACCGACTCAAGCAGAATACGGATGCTCACAGGGAGCGTGTCGAGGTCACAGAGCCCCTGCTCTTCGAGTGCTCGAAGATCGGCCATCTTGTACGTCGTCCCGTCGACGTCGAGCTCGCGGACGGCATCGAACGGAAGTGTATCAGTCATAGTATCTACACCTGGGATTGGCAGTCGTATCAATCCCTCTCCGAATCCGATTCGACGAGAATCGGGATTTGTTACGCAGAGGCATCGTATCCAGCGTCTTCGACCACAGTCACAAGCTCATCCCGTTCAGCGGACCCCTCGACCGTCGCGGATTCTGAGTCACGATCCGCAGTAGCAGACGTAACCCCCTCAACTTCTTCGAGTGCCTCTTCGACGGTCTGCTCGCAATGTTCACAGGTCATTCCTTCGACGGTGATTGTCTGAGTCATATCCATTCGTAGATAGGGGCGAGTATTCTATGTGGTTTTCTGCTTAGAATCCAATGTTGTCGCAGCCCTGGATCACCGATTTCGAAGGTGTGTTGTGGGCAACAATAATGTATCCTGCGAGACGAAGCGGTCGTATGCGCAATTTGGATGAAACCGACTTAGAAATCCTCTCGTTACTCGCTGATGACGCCCGCCGCCCGTTCAGCGATATTGGCGAGGAGGTCGACTTGTCGGGGCCAGCCGTGTCTGACCGGGTAAAGCGATTACAGGAAGCTGGCATCATTAACAACTTCACGATTGACGTCAACCGGGCTCATCTCCGAGCTGGTGTACCGGTATTTATTCAGGCCGAAATCGGCTCAGCGTCGTTGGAGGCCGCCCGCGAGCGGGCTCGAGAGTCAGATGGCGTTGAACACGTCTTCACGACCTCCGAAGGAGATCTTTGGTTCTATGCCCGTGTTGAAGCCCAGAACGTACGTCAGTGGGTAGATGGACTCTTTAACGAGATCGATGTAGCAGATTACACCGTCACGCTAATTGACGAGCTTGAATGGACGCCGTCCGTTGATGGCGTCGAATTTGCACTCACCTGTGCTGAATGTAACAATACCGTTGATAATCAAGGTGAAACGACGAGAATCGACGGAGAGATCTATCACTTCTGTTGTCCGTCCTGTCTCACACGGTTCGACGATCGGTATCAGCGACTCGAAGAGGGAGCGTAACGCTGTCTTTGGAATCCAAATTTTCCTGCAGTCGAAACCCCGCCTCTCGAAGCAGTAAATCGCCTAAACCTAGACCCCGTATAGTAGAACAAGCATGACAAGCCAAACAATCCATCTTGATATCACGGGAATGTCCTGCGCCAACTGTTCGGCGACGATCCAGGACACTCTCGAATCGCTCGACGGGGTATCGGAGGCGGATGCGAACTTCGCCACCGACGAGGGTTCCGTCACCTACGACCCTGAAGAGGTATCGCTCAAAGAAATCTACGACGCGATCGACGAGGCCGGGTACGGCGCAGTCTCTGAGACGGTAACGATTGCCATCTCCGATATGACCTGTGCCAACTGCGCCGAGACCAACCAAACCGCTCTTGAAAATATTCCGGGCGTCGTTAATGCGGAGGTCAATTACGCAACCGACGAAGCACAGGTCACCTACAATCCTGCGGAAGTATCTATTGGTGCGCTGTACGATGCTATCGAGGAGGCTGGCTACTCGCCCGTCCGCGAAGATGGTGCCGACGAAGAGTCGGGCCAGGACGCACGAGATGCCGCCCGTCAAGCCGAAACTCGGAAGCAACTCAGGTTGACCCTCTTTGGGGCAGTGTTATCGGCACCGTTGCTCTTCTTCCTCATCGACAATTATCTGCTCGGTGGCGCGATCGTCCCTGAAGCCGTCTTCGGTGTGGAACTTGGCTGGGTTGAGTTCCTCCTCGCCACGCCGGTACAGGCGATCCTCGGCTGGCCGTTCTATAAGAACTCGTACAAGGCGATCGTGAAGAACGGCCGCGCCAATATGGACGTGCTGATTGCGATCGGTTCAACAACGGCCTATCTATACTCTGTGGCAGTCCTTGCTGAACTCATTGCAGGTGGACTTTATTTCGACACGGCAGCCCTCATCCTCGTGTTCATCACGTTGGGTAACTATCTCGAAGCTCGGTCGAAGGGCCAAGCGGGTGAGGCCCTCCGAAAGCTCCTCGAAATGGAAGCCGAAACGGCGACCATTGTCCGCGAGGACGGCAGTGAAGAAGAAGTTCCGCTTGAAGAGGTCACAACTGGTGACCGGATGAAAATTCGTCCAGGTGAGAAGATTCCCACAGACGGTGTCGTTGTCGACGGTCAGTCTGCCGTCGACGAGTCAATGGTCACTGGCGAATCTGTGCCTGTCGAGAAAGAGGAGGGCGATGAGGTCGTCGGCTCGACGATTAACGAGAACGGCGTCCTTGTCGTGGAGGCGACGAAGGTTGGAGAAGACACGGCCCTCCAACAGATCGTCCAGACAGTCAAGGAGGCCCAGTCGCGCCAGCCCGACATCCAGAATCTCGCCGACCGCATCTCCGCGTACTTCGTGCCTGCGGTCATCGCGAACGCCCTTCTCTGGGGTGTCGTCTGGTTCCTGTTCCCCGAGGCTCTCGCTGGCTTCGTCGACTGGCTCCCGCTGTGGGGTCAGGTTGCTGGCGGCCCGGCCCCGGTCGGTGGGACCGTTTCAGTCTTCGAGTTCGCGATAATTGTCTTCGCGTCCTCGATCCTCATCGCCTGTCCCTGTGCGCTGGGGCTGGCGACGCCCGCAGCGACGATGGTCGGGACGACGATTGGTGCCCAGAACGGCGTCCTGTTCAAGGGCGGTGACATCCTCGAACGAGCGAAAGACGTCGATACAGTCGTCTTCGACAAGACGGGCACACTCACCGAAGGGGAAATGGAACTCACCGACGTGGTCGTCTTTGATAGCGATGGAAATGTGGTGACTGACGGTGGCGAGCCGACCCCAGATGGTGGACAGCTCAGCACCCGTGAGCGCCTCTCAGAGGATGATGTGCTTCGACTGGCGGCGATAGCTGAAAGCGGCAGCGAACACCCGCTCGCCCGTGCAATCGTCGAAGGGGCCGAAGAACGCGGCCTGGACGTGACTGAGCCTGACGACTTCGAGAACGTTCCGGGCCACGGGATCAAAGCAGTCATTGGTGACAGCGAGGTGCTGGTCGGCAACCGCAAGCTGCTGCGGGACAACGGGATCGACCCCTCTCCCGCTGAGGAGACGATGGAACGCCTCGAGAACGAGGGGAAGACGGCGATGCTGGTCGCCTACGAGGGGGAGCTCGTGGGTGTGGTCGCCGACGCCGACACAGTGAAGGAAAGCTCCAAGCAGGCTGTCACAGCACTCCAGGAGCGGGGAGTTGACGTGATGATGATTACGGGCGACAACGAGCGAACTGCCCGTGCGGTCGCTAAACAGGTGGGTATCGACCCGAAGAACGTCCGCGCAGGAGTCCTTCCTGAGGACAAGTCCAACGCGGTCGACAGTATTCAAGACGAGGGCCGGCAGGCGATGATGGTCGGTGACGGCGTCAACGACGCTCCGGCACTCGCGGTCGCACACGTCGGGACAGCAATCGGCTCCGGCACCGACGTCGCCATCGAAGCTGCAGACGTCACGCTGATGCGAGACGACCCGCTCGACGTGGTAAAGGCGATCCGAATCTCAGACGCGACACTCCAGAAGATCAAACAGAACCTCGTGTGGGCGCTCGGTTACAACACGGCGATGATTCCGTTAGCGTCGCTCGGCCTCCTCCAGCCCGTGCTCGCTGCAGCAGCAATGGCGTTCTCGTCGGTGTCGGTGCTGACGAACAGTCTCCTGTTCCGGCGGTACACCCCCGATCACGACTACAAGCTCTTCGGATTTCTTCGCTAACCGTCACCTCTAGATCAATGTCGAATATTTCCCGGCACACGGTTCGAAGGTACCTCGTCGAGACAGCCAGTAGCGAACCGACATACCTCCGGGCTCGCGAGATTGCCAGCGACCTCGACGGATCTCCCAAGGCAGTCGCGCAGTACCTCAGCCAGCTCCAGGACGAACTCACAATCGTTTCACTCGAACAGTGGGGGCGCTCGAAAAGCACGACGTGGCGATTGGAGGTGAACGGGTCGTGAGTACTGTCACCCGCCGCGTCGAGACTGTCCTTCCGGAGACCGGCTCACGCGAGTGGTGGGCGCTGTACCTGCTGGCCCCGCTCGTCCTTCTCGGTGGGGGCATCCTCGTGTTTCCGACGTTGGTCTACGACCGGTTCATCTGGCAGTATCTCTGGGGACCAGTCGTCGCCGATGCGGCCGGTCAGCCAGTCACGCACGAGGGGATTCGTGCTGTCCAGGGCTACAACGCGGTGAACACGGTAATCTACCTCGCGGCAGTCGTATACAGCCTCCCCGGACTACGTGCGTATCTCGACCAACTCGACGTCACGTTCGACGCACGACTGGCCTACGGGTTCGCTCCGATCATCATCGCAGGTGGGGCGATGCGCGCCCTCGAGGATCTCGGGCTGCTCGGGGACTACGCGGTGTGGTTCATCACGCCATCGATTTACATCGTCGTCACCGCTGTCACCATCCTCGCGCTCGGTGTCGGTGCACTCTTGCGTGACCAAAATATCGGATCTATCCCGCTAACAGTCGGGCTCGTCGGGTCGGTGTGGGCTGTCGGGGCCGTCTGGTGGGCTGTTTGGCACGGCCTCTCGACATCGACCCCACTCAGCCTATGGGTTCCTGTCGCGACGACGGGGATAGCGCTCGGCGTAACCGCACTCTACTACTGGGGCACGAGTTTCGCCAATATCACCCACCTTCGACACCCGCTAATTCTGCTGGCCGTTTTCGGCCAGTTGTGGGACGCTGCGCAGAATCTCATCGGTGTGACGTTCCTCGGCTACTCCCCAAAGCTGGTCGTGACGAATCTCGTGTACCAGGCGACTGGATTCTCCGGATCGACGTTCGTGCTGAAACTCGTCGTGACTGTCGGCATCGTGTGGTATCTCGCCGATGCGAAAGAGGAGATGAATCACACGTGGTGGTGGCTTATGACGTTCTTCATCGGAGCGATCGGACTCCCGATGGGCGTTCGTGGGTCACTTCGGATGCTGTTGGGAGCTTAACGATGGCCTCAAAGATTGGCAAAAACCGATGACTCGAACGTCCAAAATTGCGGTAATAGGTGGAGGGATGGCCGGGCTTGCAGCAGCTGCTGGATTCGACGAGTCGTCCGCCCGAGAGTGTTGGTGTAGTGTGTCATTGTGATCGTTGAGTCAGTAAGTCGAATATCTATCGTGTCAGACGAGGATCCGAACAGGGATCGTTAGCAGCCGTACCCCTGTCCGTTCATCCCCGTCGCGGTGTGATTGTCGTCCGCCATATCTTGGGCCATCTCGTCGACGGTCACGCCCATGTGCGCTTCCATCTCGTCAACGGCATTCGGGCCCATGTAGTCGGTCATGTGACCTTCCATCCAGGCCGCCCAGTCTGCTGCACTACCATCGGCTGGCGTCCCTTCAGCTGCCGTCTCGTTCCCCTGGATCGGTTCGTCACCGTGTGCGCTAACTACCGGGGCGGCAAACGCGAGTCCGACAATCGCGAGCACCACGAGCAGCCATCGTCCGAGGTTTCGGTTGGTCATTGTTTTTCGCCTCAAGTAGTCATACGGTGGGTTCGGAGTTATCTTCGTGGGAGTGAACTCAAACAGGAGAGCGTTCAAGAACGTCTATAACGCCATCTAAACGTTTTCTACTGACGGGATCGTTCATACCTGCCGAATTCGAAAGGATCAGAGGAATGGTGAGAGCAAAGGGGATCCGTCGAGACTGTTCACCTCATTGCGGCGATCCAGACAATAACCACGGTTCAGGCGGCGAGGGAGGCTCGGGTATTGCTGACCACGAACGAGATGGATCAGTTCCCTCGGAACTGGTGATACTGCCTCGTGAGTGCCTGACGATGGTAGAGGATTCCAATTGTCATGAGGAACAGAACGGTCGCAATTTCGTAGCCATACGCACCAAGCAATAACATCGTTGAAGAACCACTCAGTCCGCCTGCAAGTAGTACGGCAAACAACGGGCTAACGCAGGCAGGGCACGCCACAATCCCGACTATTCCTCCGACTGCCGACTGCGAGAAATCAAGCAATGCATCATAGACGAGATACGCCAGCGCGAACAGGCCAACCGCTTGGTAAGGAATGAGCGAGACCGTGATCAGGTCACCTGTATAGACGAAGACCGGACTCCATCCCAAAGATCGACCCCACGTTATTCCGAAGCCGCTTGGTCCAGTGAGCTGCCCGAAATGAGAGGTGCTCGGTCCAAGTAATCCTGAAAAATAAAACATCACGATGAGATATAGAGCAACGACAAGTGCGGCACCAATACGATACACTCGACGTTTCGTTACAGGTCGAGTGTGCCAGATCACCCAGACTGAGGCGGTGAACCAAATAAATGGAAGGACGAAATGGGTCCACCGGCTCCCCATATCTCCTGTGAAATATGCGTACACCAACCCGGCGATCAACTGTGCGGCGAGGAGGAGATTGAGCCACGTGCTTGACTTGAGAACCCGGCTAATGCGATCAGTTTCGAGTGTTGCTTGTGACATGATGGGTAGTGTTAGTATGAATTTCTACGTCTGTTAGTTCTGCAGGTCATCACTCGGATACACGCGGTAGGTTCGACCCTGTCGTTCCCGATACAGCAGCCCGCGCTCCTCGAGTGAACTCACGGTCTGGCTCACTTTACTCTTTGAGAACTCAGATCGATCCCGAAGTTCGATCTGCGTGATTCCAGGCGAGTTCAGGACGGGTTCAAGGACGCGTCGTTCATCATCCGGTAAGAGATCGAGAACGCGCGCTTGCGGATCCGATTCAGGATTGATAGGCGTCGCCGGCGAGGCGTCATCGTCTATCGATGTAGGCGTTGCCTCCGATACCTGATCGGGGTCGATGTGATCCGCTGAGTCGGTTGTCGAATCGATGAGATTCCCTCGAACCACGTAATAGATGCCACCGATACTGCCTGCGACCAGAAGGGTTCCAACCACGTACCAGAGAGGATCTGGACCGTGAATCGCCCCCATAGACGAGTCCATCATCGGCCCCATCGACTGCTCGATAGCGCGACGCTGTTGATAGGCCCGCCAACTGAGTAGTCCGCCAGCCAAGAGGACGAACCCAAGGAGCACACCAACGACGGTATCCGCTGGACGTTGGTTCATATGACATCCCCTTGTTTCGATATCTGACTGCTCATACAATCAATTTTGGCGCGACAGGTGTGACAATTGCGGATTGAAGGTGCGATGATGAAGTGCTTCACAGCGGATGAACCACAGTACATCTATCAGTGATCGTGATCGTGGTTTGTTATCTGCGGGCTTTGATCAGCAAATTCCGTGGGCTCTTCCTCGAATGCCCGCTTACAGGTCTTCGAGCAAAAATAGTACGTCATCCCATCATTGGACGCACTCGGCCCCTCATCGTCGGTCCGCATGCCACACACCGGATCACGATACTGACCTGGTGCGCCGATTCCACGTCGGTAGACATACAGGAGGAACCCGGAGAGCGCGAAGGCGATAATATTGAGGTAGAACGTGTAGTTGAGCTCGAAGTACGTCTGTTCGGTCGCCGTCTCGCCACCGGCCAGATCTGGTACGATGCCGAGGGCGTCGAACAGCAACTCCATGAGGAAGCCAGTGAACGCCATCGTCACGAAGAAGACGCCAAGGATGTACAGCATGATCTTCCAGCCGTAGTACTTCCGGTAGACGTTCAGCACGGGCACGGTGATGAGGTCGGCGTAGACGAACGCGATGATCCCGGCGAAGCTGACGCCACCGCCCCACAGCGCGACGGCGAACGGGACGTTGCCCATACTGCCGACGAAACTGAGGACGGCGATGATGACGCCCATGACGGCGTTCTCGGCAGTCACGAGCAGGCCGTCGCCCTGAATGAACAGCGTGGTCCACACCCACTGCGGGACGAAGACGATGACGAACCCAGAAATAAGGAAGCCGGCGACGATGTCTTTCCAGATCATCGACCACTCCTTGCGGTACTGATTCCCGACCTTGTACCAGCCACCCCACGACAGCAACTCGTCACGCCACCCGCCGCTACTCGACGTCTCCTGGCGATAGGTCTCCATACAGCCCTCCGAGCAGAATTTGAGCGTCTCACCGCCGTCGGTCGTGAGCGTGTACTCGTCTTTCCCCTCCATCCCGCAGGTGGGATCTTCCGTGACGCCCGCCTGGCGGTCGCGCTCGTTGAGCTTCTCGCGGACTTCGTTAAACAGGTTTTCGGGAAGCGTAAGGTGGACGATGGCGGCCATGACGGCGATGAGAATCAGGCCGCCGAGCAGTTCCGCGACGAGGAACTCCCAGCCAAGCAGGATGAGAATCATCAGCCCTAGTTCGACGATGAGGTTCGTCGACGCGAACATGAACGCGAGGAAGTTCACCGCGTGCGCCCCCTTCTTGAACAGGCCCTTCCCGATGGCGACGGCGCCGAAACTACAGCCACTGCTTGCTGCTCCGAACACAGTCGCCTTGGTAAGTCCAGTTAGATCGCCCTCACCCAGCACCTGTGCCATCCGCTCCTTCGAGACGTAGACCTGGACCAGACTCGTAATCGTGAGGCCCATGATGATCGCCCACGCCGCCGTCCAGAGAAATCCGACACCGATACGAAGGGATTCAAGAACTCCGTCGATTATCGTCGCCTGCATAGGTGTATCATTGTAGGGATCATCTATTGCGGTTTTGATTAGAATATACTGCCTATGAGGGTATCAGTACTATGGCATCGTAACCGTCGGCCATAGATGATCTATCGTGAAGAGGGGAAAACATTGCAAACCTCCACAAGCTCCACGGAATCCGACTTCAGATTCAAAAGGGGAATCTGATTAAATCACGCCGACGTATTAGAGGCTAATGGGACCAGTAGAGACCGATGATATCCCAAATGAGGGGAACACCACCTGGAAGAACAGCCTTCGCCGGCCTGCTCGGTTGTCCAGTACGGTAACTGTCACATCCACTTCCTAATTTACGATGGCTGTCGATCTGGCAATCCATGATGCACTCGTTCTCACAGCCGACGAGCGGAACCGCCTGTACGAGCGCGGCACAGTATGCATCACCGATGGCTGTATCGAAGAAGTCCGACCATCACGTGCAGGAGACGGAGAATTAGAAGCGTCCACCGTTATCGACGGGAACGGGAAACTGGTGATGCCGGGGTTGGTGAACGCCCACACGCACTTGGAGATGACACCGCTCATCGGTGCGTTTAGCGAACTCGAGCTGACGGAGATGCTTGGGAGTGGGACGGCCTTGTTTAACAGATTAGGGAACGGCGAATTCGAGTACCTCGTCGAGGCAGGCGTCGAGCTCGCAGCGCTCAATTTCCTCTTGGGCGGTGTCACGACCGTGAACTCGATGGACGCACGGCCTGCCGCAGGTGCAGAGGCGTTCGGGGAAGCAGGGCTCCGCGGATTTTTCGGCCCGGCGATCTCGGACCTCTTCTGGGACCAACCAGTCGATCAGCAGTTCTCCCGTGCTCGCGAGTTCGTCGAAACGTACCACGACACGTACGAGGGCCGAATCAGGGCGACGATCTGCCCGCACGACGACTGGTCGTGTACCAGGCAGCTGTGGGAACGGACCGCGTCCCTCGCCGCAGAGTACCCGGACCTGCTCGTCCACACGCACTTGCTCGAACTCGAGGAGAGTAACACGATGGCACGAGCGAACGGTGGCGAGGACTCGGTGGGATTGCTCGACGACGTTGGACTCCTGGACGACCGACTGGTCGCTGCTCACTTCCGCCTCGCCGACGAAGAGGACATCCAGCGAACCGCCGAGGCGGACGCGGCTGTTGCGCACTGCCCGTCCGTCTTCTGTTACTGGAATCCGGACGGGGAGACGCAGTGGACGCCCGTTCCCGAGCTTCGAGCCGCCGGCGTCGACGTCGGAGTAGGGATTGACGACCACTACTGGCACGACTCGTACAGCATGTTCGGTGAAGCGCGGCAAGCTCGGCTGGCGGCAAATCTCAAGCGTTCAGCCGGGCAGTTCGACTCGATGGAACTGATACGAATGCTCACTATTGAAGGCGCACGCGCGCTGGGGATGGGCGACGAGATCGGCAGTATTGAAGCGGGAAAGCGCGCGGATATTATCCTCCTCGACGTCGACAAACCGAAGTTCACGCCACGGACCAATATTCCTGCACAGGTCGTGAACAACGCGGTGCCGGCCGACGTCGAGACAGTGATCGTTGACGGCGACGTCGTCCTCCGGAATGGTGTGCCCGAGACAATGGACTCGGACGACGTGCGACAGCGAGTAAATCAGGCTGTCGAACGCTTCATGGACGAGACAGGCTGGGAGTTAGACATTGGTGGTAGTGAACCGCCGACCAGCATCGAGACTGTACGGGACCTCCCAAAGCGTGGCCCTGCGCGACTCCTGACTCGCCTCGCGATGCAATCCGCGCGTGATCGGTTCTCCTTCTAAGACCCTGCCAGCGTAGGGGTGGTTCCCCCTCAGGAATTTCTGTGGGCGCGAACGAACGCACGTCGCAGGACGGTCAGAAGAACGTACGTCTCGTACTTCTGGGTCTGGCAGTGCTCGCAGGGCTGCATATCCTCGACGATCTCCTCAATAGCGTCGTCGTACTCGTCGGTGAGCGTAGTGAGCGCGTCCGTGATCTGGGGCTGGGCAGCGTCGATCATCTCCTCGACGGCGGCGTCGGCCGAATCTGGTAGTGAGTACGAGAGGACGATCGTGTTCGCGTGGTAGTACTTCGTCGTCCCACCACGCCCCTCCTCGAAGCGAACGACGTCGACGAGGCCCGCATCCCGGAGCTCGTTGATGTGATGGCGGACCGTGTTCTCCGTCCGGTCGATGCCGCGATCGTCGAGGCGTTCGTGGACCTCGGTCGCAGTTAGGGCTTCCTCGGACAGAATGTCGAGGACCATCGCCCGCATCGGCTCGTCGATGGCGTCCGAAATCCGAGTGTCTCGCACCGCGATGTCGTCGAGACGGTGGTCGGTATCGGAATCACTCATACGAGAACTGAGCGCGAGCACGCGGGAAAAGGTAGCGGGGCAGGAGTCGGGTAGGTGTCTGTCGAGGTATCCAGTACAGGATGGACCCGCGATAGCGAAAGCCCTAGACGACCCGTTTGACTGTTCCAACGACCCGTATCCGAATTCAAACATATCATCTAAAAAATACTTATTGAGGTACGGGCACTATCTCAAACTGTAATGAGCGACACAACCCAATTCCGCGTCCTCGACTTCGACTGCCCGACCTGCGCGAGTACCGTCGAACGCGCCCTGTCGAACGTCGACGGCGTCCAGCACGTCGAAGTCCACTACGCGACCGGCCGCGTCGAGATCGAGTACGACGACAGCGTCACTGACCCCGACGCCTTCGCAGAGACCATCGAAAACCAGGGGTACACTCCCCAGCCCGCCTAACACTATGAACAAACAATCGATCACGCAGTACTACCGGAACCACCGGAAGGCCATCGTCACGGCGACGAGCGGCCTGCTGTACGGCGGTGGCTGGAGTCTCGGCTACCTCACGAGTTTCGAGATGGCAAGCGCCGCCATCCTCGTCCTCGCGACGGTCGTGGGTGGCTACGACATCGCCAAGACCGCTTACCACGAGGTCACCAACCGGACGCTCGGCATCAAGACGCTGGTGACGCTGGCCGCCATCGGTGCTATCGTCATCGGGGAGTACTGGGAAGCCGCCGCCGTCGTCTTCCTGTTCAGCCTTGGCAGCTACCTCGAAGGCCGGACGATGCGGAAGACCCGGACGGCACTTCAGGAGCTACTGGAGATGACGCCCGACACGGCGACCGTCCGTCGCGACGGGACACTCCAAGAGGTCTCCGCCCGCGATGTCGAAGAGGGCGAAGTCGTCGTCGTAAAGCCGGGCGGGAAGATCCCGGTCGACGGAACCGTCGTCGACGGCGAGAGCGCAGTCAACCAGGCGCCGGTCACCGGCGAGAGCGCGCCCGTCCACAAGGCCGACAGCGACGAGGTGTACGCCGGGACGGTCAACCAGGAGGGCGCGCTAGAAATCCGGACGACGGGAGCGGGATCGGATACGACTCTCGAACGGATCATCCGTCGCGTCGAGGAGGCCCAGGAGGCTCAGTCGCCCACGGAGAGTCTCATCGACCGGTTCGCGAAGTACTACACGCCGGCCGTCATTGCCCTGGCTATCGGCGCGTACGCGGTCACGCAGAACGCGATCCTGTCGCTGACGCTGCTGGTCATCGGCTGTCCGGGCGCGCTGGTCATCGGGCCACCGGTCAGCATCGTCTCGGCCATCGGTAACGCCGCCCGGTCGGGCGTGCTGATGAAGGGCGGCGAACACCTCGAACGCGCCGGCAAGATCGATCTCGTCGCCTTCGAC
Organism: Halarchaeum salinum; assembly: GCF_039520965.1. Taxonomy (NCBI): domain Archaea; kingdom Methanobacteriati; phylum Methanobacteriota; class Halobacteria; order Halobacteriales; family Halobacteriaceae; genus Halarchaeum; species Halarchaeum salinum. The sequence goes on along the minus strand of NZ_BAAABL010000006.1, from coordinate 2,251 downwards.
AAGACGGGGACGCTCACGAAGGGCGAGACCACCGTCTCCGACATCGAGGGGTTCGGCGTCGCCGCCGCCGACGTCCTCTCGCTCGCAGCGACCGCCGAGAAGAAGAGCGAACACCACCTCGCGGACGCCATCGTCGACATGGCCCGCGAACGCCAGACGGCTGCGACGGACGGTGGAGCGACGGTCGCCCAAGCGGACGATACGGACGTGGGGCGCAGGTCGGTCCCCGATCCCGACGACTTCGACGTGGTCGCCGGCAAGGGCGTCATCGCCCATGCCGATGGCCAGGAAGTCGTCGTCGGCAACCGCGCGCTGCTGGACGACCGCGACGTCGATGTCCCCGATCGGGTCGCCGACTACGTCCGCGAGCGTGAGGGGCGCGGCGAGACAGTCGTCCACGTCGTTCGGGACGGGGACATCATCGGCGCGATTGCGATGCGGGACGAGCTCCGGGAGGCCGCTCCTGGGGTCGTCGCGGCGCTCCAAGACGCTGGCATCGAGACGGTGATGCTCACCGGCGACAACGATCGGACGGCCGCTGCCGTTGCCGAGGAGGTCGGTATCGACGAGTACCGTGCCGAACTCCTCCCCGAGGACAAGCAGTCCGTCATCGAGGGCTACCAGGCCGACGGCCACGTCGTCGCGATGGTCGGCGACGGCATCAACGACGCGCCATCGCTGGCCACTGCCGATGTCGGCATCGCGATGGGTGCTGCGGGAACGGACACCGCTATCGAAACGGCTGACATGGCGTTGATGGCCGACGACCTCGAACGCATCCCGTACGCGGTCAAACTCAGCAAGGCGACGCGCTGGAACGTCCTCGAGAACGTCGGGATCGCGGTGCTGACCGTGACCGTCCTCCTCGCGGGCGTGCTCACCAGCTACGTCACCCTCGCGTCGGGAATGCTGGTCCACGAGGCCAGCGTCCTCCTCGTCATCCTCAACGGGATGCGACTGCTCCGCTACTGACCACGAGACACGATCACAACCACAACTCATGACATCGAATTCGACTGCGACTGACACGACCCAGACGAGAACCAATTGGCAGGTCGACTACGACGTCGAGCCGATCGAAATCCGCGACCCCGTCGCGGAGGCCCTCGACGTCCTCGAACCGGGCGAGCCGTTCGTCATCGCTTATAGAGACGCGGTGAAAGAGGCAGGACACTCCTGTCCGACTGCCTCGGGCGCCTACCGGATCGTCCAGCTCGGGCTCGACGCCCTGTATCCCGACGACTATCCAGTCCGGAGCGAAATCGAGGTCCAGACGGCCGGCCCGCAGGAGGATGCTGCGTACGGCGTGATGAGCCGTATCATCTCGTACGTGACTGGCGCGACCGGCGATGACGGATTCAGCGGGCTCGCCGGCGGCTATGGCGGCCGCCGCGACCTCCTGTGCTTCGACGGGTTCGACCCGGACACGGCGGACCCGACGTTCCGGTTCCGGCGAACCGACACGGACGAGACCGTCGAAGTGGCCTACCACGTCAGCGACGTTCCTAGCGGTGGACCCGCAATCGGGAACCTCCAGAGGATTCTCGACGGATCGGCAAGCGACCAGCAACGGGAGGCCTTCGCTGACGCTTGGCACCGCCGCGTGCAGGCTGTTCTCAGAGACGCCACCCTATTCTCCGTCGAAGGGGTATGAACGCGGCGGTGTACCCCTCACACTCGTAATGAGAGTTACCGCGATATACTGTTGGGCTCCTTGGGTACCTTGGTAGCGCCATCACCTAACTCGCCGACATCGATATGAGAGTACCCCACGCAAACCATCCCCTCAGAGTTGTCCAAGTATCGAGCTACAACCGCCAACCCAAATACTCAAACAAGAATCTCGCCCATCCCGCGTCAACTGCCATATGGAGCAAGGTAATCGTGTTTCCAATGGTCGATATCGATCTCCACAGCCTCTGAAGTCGTTGGAGAACCGACCGTGACCCATCAGTCATAATCTGCGGCAACGTCTACGGACACATCTATGCCGTTGTATGAGTCGTCGGAGCGCCCTGTCGGTGCCGTCGATATTGACGGGGTACAAGAGGTCAACTATGATTTATTTCCAGTTCATTTCGAACTGATTCGAAGGCACGCATCAAATCTATCCTCCGAGGTTGTGTCGCTCCGAATGTGCGGCTGTGTTGAATCGCCATACGGCGGTGGAATTCACTGTTTCACGGCTCTATTGAATCCGCAGACAGCGTCGGGATGAGTCGTTAGAACGTTGGAAGTGAAGCGGGAGAGT
>NZ_BAAABL010000005.1:0-6413 GCF_039520965.1 Halarchaeum salinum | reverse complement strand
TCTTTCTCTCGTCCTGTCATTGCCCTACCAACTCAGAATACACCTAAATCTTCTGTGAACCACTAGGGCCCGGTGACGCCGACGATCGAGACGGTGGTGAACCAGAGTAGCGCGAAGACCGAGATCCCGAGGGCGGCGCTCCGCGGGTCCCACGGGCGCTTGCTGGAGGCGATCGGGTCGCGCCACGCCGCACGGACGCCGGCGAAGTACGTTCGCGTACCGGCGGCGAGCCGCTGGAGGCCGACGATCGGCGTCCCGACAATCGTCGCGGGACGGGCCGAGGCGGCGGTCCCGCGCTCGCTCCCGCCGATGTACTGCCGACCGAGGACGGTCGCGTAGACGAGTGTGGCGACGACGGCGACCCCAATCGCGAGGAGACCGGCTGGAACCGGGGAGATCTGGAACAGTGATACTCCCTCGCCGAACGTCAACGAGGAGAAGTACGTCGACTGGAGCGTCGGGAACGCGATCACGAAGGCGACGTAGCCGACGCCCATGAACAGGAGCGTGAGCCAGTACTGGACGTACCCCTCGCCGGCGCGGTAGAGCGTCCCGGAGGCGCAGGCACCGGCGTAGGTCATTCCAACGCCGAAGACGAACCCACCGATGATGCCGGTGAGCCCCCAGCCGGGCGTCCAGAAGCCCTGGAAGTAGCCGAACTGATAGGCGGTCCCCCAAAACACCATCGTCACGAGGATGGCGGCGATGACACCCTTCGTGACGCGCGTGTCCTTGTACGCGAAGAGGTCGCGGAAGGCGTTGACGAAGCAGAATCGGCCCTTCTGGAGGCAGGCACCGATTCCGAGGCCAACGACGGCCGCGATGAGTAGTTGTGATACCACGGTTGTACCCACGGTATCCGCTTTTGCGGCATAACGGGCCGGATTACGGTACGGACACGCCGTCACCGATGACGCATCGTCGATGGATCCGGCAGAGAGTTCCGAAGTCTGTCGGCCCAGCTCTATCCAACCAGCAATCTACTTCGCAAAAGCGACCTCGGGTTTTCAACTGAAGCGGTAGCGCGGAGTCCCCTTCCTCAAGAAGCGACCATAGGGAGCGAGTGGGGGGGAGGAACGCATTCGTATTGGTAGTTGACCTCGTGGTTGGTTCATTCTGCACCCGTCGGCTCCGCGCCCGTCACCCGGTGCCCGTAGCGGTACATGAGGAGGAAGGCGGCGCTGGCGACGACGATGAACGCGGCGGCGGTCCAGAAGGCGATGGCCATCCCGTAGACGTCCTTGAGTCCGCCGACGAGGACGGGGCCGACGACCTGCCCGACCTTCCACGCGATGGACCGGAGGCTCATCGCGGACGCGACGGAGTCGAGGCGTTCGCCCTCCTCGACGAACAGCGACATGCTCGCGGGAAGCCGAATGCTGTCGGCGACACCGATGATGCCGTAGGCGACGAACATCGTGAGAAACGCGCCGTCGAGGCCGATCGTGTGGCCGAACGCGCCGACGTCGAACGCGGGGAGGAGGGCCTGTGCGGGGCCGGCGAACGGAATGAGCGCGGTCCCGACGGCGTACGTGAGCGCCCCGCAGAGGACGAAGTACTGTTCGTTTCCGAGCCGGTCGGTGAGGTCGCCCATCCACCCCTGGAGGAGGGCTTTGATGAGTTTCCCGCCGGCGAGCAGGAGGCCGATCCCGACCGCGGAGACCCCGAACGCGGTGCGTGCGTAGATCGGGAGGAAGAGGATGACCGCCATCTTCCCGACGCTGAAGGCGAACCGAAAGATGACGAGGGAGTTGACCATCGGGCGCGCGAGGAGGTCGCGAAGCGTCTCGATGCCGCCGGCCTCCTCGGGGTCCATCGTCCCGCCGGGGTCGTCGCGGAGATATACGTAGACGAGGCCGAACGCGACGAGTGTGACGCCGGAGAGGAGGACGAACGTGACTGACGTGTCGAAGGTGTAGAGGAGCGCGCCGCCGACGAGGTCGCCGGCAAAACTGGAGAACGCGGCGACCTGATTGTAGGAGCCGAGCCAGCGCCCGCGCTCCCCGTCGGGGCTGATCTCGCCGACGACGCTGGAACCCGTGATCCAAAGGACGCTGGAGCCAAGTCCTTGGAGCATCCGCACGAGGATGACGTCGATGGCGTTCGAGACGAAGATGAACCCGACGAACGTCGCGACGTTGAGAAGGAGGCCGACGAGGAGGAACCGCTTCGCGTTCCGGGTGTCGACGAGTCGGCCGAGCGGGAGGACGATGACGAGCTGGACGGCAGCGAACGCGGTGCCGAAGAGCCCCTCGACGAACCCGGTGGTGCCGAAGGCGTCCGCGAACAGCGCGATCGCGATGAGGATGGTCGAGTACGCCTGCGCGCGGGCGAACGCGGTGCCGGAGAGGGCGATGAACTCCCGGTCGGCGAAGACGCCGAGGCGGCCGTCGGTCGTGGACACGTCGTGCGTGGAGCTATCGCGCTGACGGTCATAAGCGACCCGACACGCGGACGGCACGGGGGTCGATTCCGGGGACCACGGAGCGGGAGTCGCCGAGGTCGCTCGCGCCCGCGTCCGCCGTCTATCGGGCGCTGACGCTCAGAGTTCGATGCGCTCGACGAGCTGGTCGTCGTCGCTGCCGACGTTCACGGCGACGATGCGGATATCGGATTCGAGCATCGACTCGTGGAGCTTCTCCTTCAGGAGGTTGTCGACCTGGTAGACGCCCGCGGCGTTCCCCATGCGGATCTCGACGAGGACGGGCACCTCGTCGCCCGAGCGGAGCGTCACGGACTCGATGGCCTGACTGGAGATCGTGTTGATCCCGCGACCACCGCGCTCGTAGGGGATGCGCGAGCGCCCGCGCTCCATATCGAGGCCGTCGGCGACGCGGATGACGCCCGCCTCGCGCGTCAGCGGTTGCTCCTCGGTGTGGTGACAGAGGATCGCGTGGAGCACCTCGGCCTTCACGCGGACGGCACCCGCGACGTCGTAGAACTCCGGGAGGAGCCGATCGAGGATGTCGGCGGCAAGCGGGATCGACCAGTAGGCGTGCTCGTCGCGATGGACGACGTGGCCGATGTCGTGAAGCGTCGCCGCGAGCGCGACGATGACCGGCTCGTCCGCCTCATCAAGCCCCTGATCGGCCGCGCCGTTGAACTCGACGCCGCCGCGTTTCAGGAGGTCGTAGAGGCGCAGCGCGCGATTGCGCACGATCTCGACGTGCTTCGTCCCGTGATCGTTGTACCCCTTTCGGGTGACCGGATTGACGTTCTGCGCGTCGAGCAGCGTCTCAACCTCCGGGTCGTTCTCGAGGAACGCGAGAACGTCGTTGAGCGTCCCGTCCGGGAACGCGTGGTCGGCGCTCGGGTCGTACTCTCGGAGTCCGCGAGACTCGTCTACGGACTCGGCCATATCGCTGTCACTCATACGCGGATATGGGGTCGGACACGCTAAAAAGACGGTGGGGTCGGGATCGTTGTTCGCGCGTTGACGAGTCGGGTTACGCGGCGTCGGCGGCAGCCTCTTCGACCTCGTCGTAGTCCGGCTCGACGCCGGGATCGTCGGTCACCCACTTGTAGGTGACTTCGCCGTCCGCGTCGAGGACGAAGACGGAGCGCTTCGCGGCCGCGTAGCCGAGGCCGGCGAAGTCGTTGTCGACGACGTCGAAGGCCTCGATGGCCTCGCCATCGGCGTCGCTCACGAGGTCGAAGGTGAGGTCGTTCTGAGCGCGGAACTCGTTGTTCGCGAAGGGTGTGTCGACGCTGACGCCGTAGACGGTCGCGCCGACGTCCTCGAACGCGTCGAGGTTGTCGCGGAACGTGCACATCTCGTCCGTGCAGACGCCCGTGAACGCGCCGGGGTAGAAAGCCAGGACGATCGGCTCGTCACCGACCGCCTCGGAGAGCGTGAACGAGTCTACGTCGCCGTCGGCGAGCGGTGCCGTGAAGTCGGGTGCGTCGTCTCCAACATCAACCATACGCGGCGTTTCGAGCGCATCCGGTATCATGGTTGCGCTCTCGGTACAACGAGCAAAAGGCCTATAACGAGCAGTTTGCTACGGTGTGGTAGAGATGGACATCAGTACCCCACTGTTCCTGGGCGGCTTCCCCGGCGGGATGGAGCTGGCGCTCGTCCTGCTCATCGCGGTACTGCTCTTCGGCGCGAACAAGATCCCCAAATTGGCGCGCTCGACCGGGCAGGCGATGGGTGAGTTCCAGCGCGGCCGCGAGGAGCTTGAGAACGAACTCGAAGACGTCCGCGAGAGTGGATCCGAGACGACCACGGAGAGCGACACGACCGTCGAGAGCGCCTCCGACGTCGAGACGAAGACCACCGAGTCGGAGTCCGAGAGCACCACGTCGAAGAACAAGTAAACGCCGCCGCGACGAAGAGCAACCGTTTTTCATCCTCAATCGCGTAGCCACCGCCACGGGGCGTGTGGCCAAGCGGATACGGCGAGCGGTTCCTAACCGCTAGATCGCGGGTTCAAATCCCGTCACGCCCGCTGCATTGATGGACGGTGAGCATCCGACGAAATCGCCGGACAGCGGCATAATGGCCGTCCGGACACCACCATTTCCGGTGGTAATTCCATTATCGCCGATGACGCGGGTGCACACGGTCATATGATTCATCCAAAATAACCCAGTCAATAATAATAAAATCACCGTACACTCATTCACTTGAAATTACCACTCTAAGATCTCAATGATAGAGATAAGCATTGAATACCACCTCCATCCGACAAAATTAAAGATTCATCGGACTGATACGTTATTCTCACTATAAATCACCAATGACATAGTCTTTCAGCAAGTCGAACGTTCACGAAGTGAGCCCTTTTATCTGTGTTTTAACGGAAGTAATTCTCGAAGCGTCACAGGTGCGAAGAGACCTGACGAGTAAAATGACGGCCTGTATTACGCTAAAGGATGAGAGGGATTAGACTCCGTACTCGTCAAAGTAGGCTTCAATAACCCTGCCCTGCATCTTCTGCCAGCGGGAGGCAGATGCTCAAGCCGGCTGGTTGTCGGCCACGAATAGTTCGGGATAGTCCTGTTCGCTGATCTCGACGACATTCGTCATCTGCATCGCCGTGAGATCCTTCATCTCAACTTTGTCTTCATCCGGTGTCTCGCCATTAACAGGGGGGTAGTTCGGACTATAGTTATAGGGTGTCATAGAACTCTTCTCACACCGTAACCACGGTACTTCCGGGTTGTCTTCGCCGGGGAGAACACGTCCAACTTTTCGAGAAACTCGAAGGGAAGATGCCCGAACACCGCTAGCGTCTCCGTCTCCTCGACATTGAAGAATGACTCTACCGAAGGATCATCCTACAGGGTCGCTGAGATCATTCCACCTCAGCATTCACCCTGCTCTTTGGTGTGCTAACCGTTCTATGACACCCTCGACGGTTTAGTAAACCCCTAGTTCGTGTTACTCTACATCAGAGATGCGTTCGAATTCGATGGATTGGGTGGTGAGGGTGATGTTGTTGTCATAATCGTTGTAGATTCGCTTGTCGATTTTCTCTTCGGCGGCGCGGTATTCGAGTTCGTGCCACCAGATGTGTTTCTGTATTTCTTCAGAGTGGAGGTCGCCGTTGCCAGTGAGGGTTTTGAAGATGACTCGGGCGAATTCAATATCGTCCACAGCGGGCATTTCGGGCTGTGGGTTGTCTGGCGTGGGGAATTCCGTAGGGAAGACAATAACATCGGGAATAACCTTGCCGTCGTCCGTCCTTGCTCCAGCAGGTTCATCTCGCACGACCATTAGATTCAGGTCTTCAGCTTGGTTGAGACTCCACCGAACAGCTCGGTTGATTACCTCATTCAGGCGTGAAGCGGGGGATTTGGTGTTTCGAGAATTGCGCTCGCTCCAGAGGGTGAGATAGTCGGAGTTGGAGGGAACTAGGAGGTGGCCGATGGATTGCCCCTCGCCACCCTTGACATCCATCGCAAAGGTGTTACCTGTCGCTTGGATTGTGCCCTTGAAGTCGATTCGCTCGCTTCCTCGTTGGTCGGTGAAAGTGAGGTTTCCGTTGTCTTGTGCGGGTTCGAGGAAGACTTCTCGAACGACGTCTTCGTTGTCTTTGCCTCGCTTGGCTTTGATTGAGCCGTCGAGGGAGTGGATGGCGGTGTCGAGGTTGCGAGAGTAGTCCTGTGGAGAGATGTCGGTTTCCTCAAAGACTTCGGGGTGTTCCTGTGCTAGGTTCTGAATGATAGGCTCTATTGAATCCGCAGACAGCGTCGGGATGAGTCGTTAGAACGTTGGAAGTGAAGCGGGAGAGTACAGGTGTGCAAAAGGTACTCTTCCGCTTCGTTAAACAAGCTGTCTCGATAGCACGAAAACTTACTGATGCGGCGCTGATGCAGATCAGCCATCCAGCCGGCAACGGTAGTGACTAACGCAACTTCTGAATGAATCCGTCGAGGTGATTTTCGATCCACGAGCCTGCGAAACT
>NZ_BAAABL010000004.1:0-27334 GCF_039520965.1 Halarchaeum salinum | reverse complement strand
CGTACGGCTCCGCCGTCCGAGCGCGAGCGTGGTATCGCCAGTTTCGTGAAATTGTGCTCGCCGCCGCAGTCTACAACGTCGAACAAGCCGTGAAACAGTGAATCCCGTCGCCCTCTGCGGATTCAATGAAGCCGAATGATATCTTTGATTTCTTCTTTGATGACCTCACGGCGTTCTGTTCCTAAGTCAGTGTAATCAAGAATATCCGTCCAAGGATCGGCGTTATTAGACACATAAGTAGGCCTTCGCCGTCCCCGGATATAGAATAAACCCGCAAACTCCTTTGCAAAGGTGTTCACCTATGTATTAGAGTGTCAGTAAAGTAGCGGGAGAAAGGGGTTAGAAGTCGGTGAGGGACTGTTGCTTCAAGTCGGAGAGGCGGTCGGCTATGATGTCGTCAAAGTCTTCGTTGAGTTCGTATCCAATACACTTTCTCTTCAAGCGGAGGGCGGACTTCGCGGTCGTGCCCGAGCCAAGGAATGGGTCGAGAATCGTGTCACCTTCGTTAGAAGATAGACGCACAATACGTTCGATTAGTGAAGTTGGGTAGGGGGCTTTGTGGAGCACATTGTTACCGATAGATCCTCGCTTGACTGGGTTCCTCCAAAGATTGCCTAGCCGCTTATCTTCGGAGACTGCGGGATCTTCGAGACTGTTTCCTGCTTCTCCTTCGTTGAACTTGTGATCTTTATTCTTCGAGAGATAGACGACATATTCCTTCTTGTTGACCACATTCCTGTCGGTCATCCCTGCGATTGCAGTGGGTTTGTGCCAAACAACCATATCCTGCAGGACAAACCCGATGTCTTCGGCTCTTTCTGCGATGTGGTAGGGGAGAAGTTGGAGGTCGCCTCTCTCCATAACGGTGTCAACGACAACCCACATCGTGCCGTCGTCGCTGAGAACATCGTAGCACTCGCGCCAGACTTCAGCCATACGGTCGTGGTAGAGTTCGTAGGATTCGTCCGAAGTTCCGATTTGGTCTTCGTGGCCGTAGTCCTTCAAGTCCCAATAGGGCGGGGATGTGATAACGGACTGCACTGATTCCTCCCTAACTTCTTTCATTTCCTCGCTGGAACTCCAGTGAACATCGAAGTTTCGGAAATCATCTAACTCGGGCATTATAGAACCTCCACTTCGATATTGTTTATCGTTCGGTTCTCGGTGGTGATAGCGTCCTCGAAGTCGTCAGCCCACAGTGTGTAGACAGTTTCTTTGTCTCCTGAACCCACCAGCACACATCGTTGGATAGCTTCAGAGAGGGAGAGAGTGCTGGTTTCGTCTACGGATTGGTTGCTTGTTTGGGTGCGATCTTCGTGGAGCCAGACATTGCCGGGGTCTTTGCCTTCGGAGTTATATCGTTTGACCTCCGTGTCGTGATAGGAGCTACTACCAGTTTCTCGCTCGCCACCCCATTCGTTTCCTTCGTAGACATGGGAGACTCGGATGCGGTCTTTGTGGAACTGGTAGTCACGCTTGTCGCGCACAAGAAAGAGAATATCACAATAAGCGGGTTGTAGGTCGGGTTTATCGGTCGTGTCCGCCCACGAATGAACGCTGATGGTGTTCTTCAAGGCGAAGGCTGCTTCGTCTCGAATGTGGTCTCCGAACGCCAACGCACACGGCCACATACGACCGTCACGGTAGTCGTTAGGTGCTAGAACCCAGAGGGTTTCTGTGGAGTCCATCCTGTCGTAGATGGTCTCCCAAACGCCGTCTGTAGATTGTAGGGCGTCTTCAAGAGAGTCGGCATCCTGAATTCGTTCCCGCAGATCGACTAAATACATTTGATTACCAGAGGCTTGCGACGGCTGGCTACTTGAATTCTCCACCATCCTGCTGCTACCTAGCTGAATACCTATGCATAGGTATTTGGGTTTGTATTACTTTTCCACGACCTACACCAAGTACACGGTAATGGGGCTAACATTAACGGATTCAAAACGCCGTATTCTATCTCTCTTGGAGGAGGAGCCAAGGCACGGCTATGTTCTCGCTAAAGAATTGAATGTACAGGGCAGCACAATTTACCAGCATCTATCGGAATTAGAAGATGCGGGTTACATTGAGGGCGAAAAAGACGGTCGAAGGAAGGTCTACAGCTTAACGGAGAAGGGCGAATTAATCTTGAAAGCCGAACGGGATTAGCCGTATGAATCGAAGTCTCGAAGGAGATCTCTTTTCCTACTTTGGCCGTAGTAGACTTGCTCTTTTTGCCCGTTTTACTGGCGGTCTAGGAGAATGCCTCGGGGCTTGACCCCGGGGTTGAATCCGATAGGCAAGGTTACAAACCATTAAGTAAACACGTCTCTAATCAACAGGCAGCGATGGAGTACAGTCACCGCTACTCCGCATACCCGACACAAGAGGTAGCGGCTGAACTGGAATACCACATCGACGTTCATCGCCAAGCGTACAACTACACCCGGTACGAGTACGAAAACGTGGACGCCGACAACATCGGTTCCGCATACAAACACCACTCCCGACTTCCCAACTGGAAAGACGACTTCTCCATCTTCTCGGAGGTTAACTCGAAGGCTCTACAACGAACCGTCACACGGTTCTATCAGAACCTTAACGGACTCTCTGAAAAGAAACAGAGCGGTCGGAAGGTTGGGAAACTCAAGTGGAAGTCCCCGAAGGAGTACCGGAGTATGACGTTTTCGCAGTCTGGCTTCGAACTCAAAAACACGAGTGGCCGATGCGCGACACTCTGGCTCTCCAAAATCGGCGACATCAAAATCCGCTACCACCGCGAAATTCCGGATGAAGCGGACATCAAGGAAGTCACCATCAAGAAGGAGACGACCGGCGACTGGTTCGTCTCCTTCGGCCTCGAAACCGACGACGCAGACCTGCCCGAGAAACCCGACGTGGACTCGCTGGACGCGAGCAACAGTATTGGGATTGACCTTGGCATCTTGAACTACATCCACACCTCTGACGGGAAGACCGTGGACTGGCTCGACCTCGACGACGAGTACGAACGACTCCGCCGTGAGCAACGCAAACTCTCACGGAAGGAGGAGGGGTCGAACAACTACGAGAAACAACGTAAGCAGGTCGCCAAAGTCAAGCGACACATCCGTCGGAAGGGGCTGGACTACCAGCACAAACTCACGACGTGGCTCGTCCGCGCGTACGACGCCGTATTTGTCGAGGACTTGAACGTGAAGGGGATGCTCGAACAGTCGCATAATGCTCGCAACAAGCAGGATGCGGCGTGGCGACAATTCATCACCCTCCTCGAATACAAAGCCAAACTGTACGGCACGCACGTCATGCAAGTCAAAGCCCGAGGCACGACGAAAGAATGTGCGTCGTGTGGTGTGGAGACACCGAAGCCCATCTGGGTCAGGGAACACTCCTGTCCCTCGTGCGGATTCGAGACGGACAGGGACGCGAACGCGGCGATAAACGTCCTTCAACGCGGCTTTTCTGAACTAGGGCTGGGATGGCCCGAAGACACGCCCGTGGAGACTGTGCTCCCTACGGACACACCTGACTTTCAGCGTGTGTCTGCAAAGCGCGTCGTCGAAACGGGAAGCCTCGGGGCTTGACCCCGAGGCGATTCACTGGCGGTGTTTAGTTAAGGCTGAAAAGTGAGGCGGGTCTGATTTTCAGCTGGTTTATGGCGAAAATCGCCTGCCTCAGCGGTCGTAGCGACTGGATCGGCTTGGATTTTGTGGAGCGAGAGCGGACACCGGGCGAGCTGATGCAGCTCGGTATTCGACTTCACCTGTCCGGTCTCTCACTTTCGAATACCGTCTCAGAACTTGAGAAGTTTGGTGTCGAACGCTCGCGGAAGGCTGTTCACGACTGGGTGCAGAAGGCCGATCTACAGCCCGCCAGCGACGCAAGTCCGGATCACGTCGCGCTCGACGAGACGGTGATCCGGATCAACGGTCAACAGTTCTAGTTGTATGCCGTTACCAGAAACCCAGAGTTTTCTGGTTAGTGAATAAGACGCGAAGCGTCTCGTCAACGCTATCGCTGATCCGAAGACAAACAAATTCCGTCACTCCAGGCTGTTTACGGCGACTACAACGGCATTAACGCAGCAGTTTCTACGGAAGCTTCGTGAGAAACGCGACGTCAAAGACGTCCTCAGAAATTAGAGATTTCTGGTGTGCAAACGAAACGCAGAGCATCTCGTTAACGCCGTGTTTCTCGTCGATCATGCCCAACATCTAGCGGCCGCACTCCAACGAGCGGGACTCCGATTTCAGCCTGTTCGCCAGGGAAATCGGAACGCCGTCGAACGTATCTTCTAAGGAATAAAACGATGTACTTCCTCGTTTAGAAATAGTTTCAGCCACGTCGACCCAGCAACCACAGAAACGTGGTTGCAAGCCTTCGCCGTCTGGTGGAACTCGCTTAACTAAACACGACGGCCCCATATCACAATAGGTTGATAACGACGTCCGCGAAACTGTCACCCGATGCGGACACTCCACGCCCTGCAACGTGAGATGCTCGTGTTGGTCGTCGACTACGGCGACCCCTGTGGGCAGGACATCAAACGGGAACTGGAGGCGTACCACGACGCCGAGATCCGGAGTGAACAGCTGTACCACCACCTGGACGCACTCTGCGAGCGCGGCTTCGTCGAGAAACGCCGCGCCGACGGCCGGACGAACGCCTACGTCGTCACCGACGCGGGGAGCCGCTGGCTCGAACGCCAGCGTCACTGGGTCGCCGAGCACGTCGGCCCCGCGTCCGTTGACGAAGGGAGCTAGCGACGCCGGGAGCCGCGACTACCGGACGCTACGCGCTAGTCGTCCATCACGTCGGTATCCGGCGTGACGACCTCGATCTCGTGGCCGTCCTGGTCCGTGGTGAACGCGTAGTTCCAATCGCAGGACTCGGGATCGCGGTAGTCGGCGGCTTCGCGCTCCATCAGCTCGTCCCATGCCTCCTCGAGGTCGTCGGCGCGCACGGCGAGGTGCCCCCAGCCGTCGGCGTCCTCGTAGCTGCGCCCGTCGTAGTTATACGTCAGCTCGACGGTCATCGCGCGCTCGCTCGCCCCTGCGGGCTTCATGAAGTAGTTCGCGAACGTATCGGACTCCCAGCGGCCGTCCGCCTCGTACTCGAACTTCCGCGTCCAGAAGCCCAGCGCCTCGTCGGCGTCCTCGACGCGGATCATCGTGTGATCGAGGCTCCACTGCTGGCCGTGGTCGCGCTCGACGATCTCGACTTCGTGGCCGTCCGGGTCCGTCACGAACGCGTAGGAGCCACCGCAGGACTCGGGATCACGATAGTCCTCGACGCCCGCGTCCATCAGCGCCTCGTAGGCCTCGAAGACGTCCTCGACGCGCACGGCGATGTGGCCCCACGCGTCGCCCATGTCGTACTCGCTCGTGTCGTGGTTGTACGTCAACTCGAGGACGGCGTCCTCATCCTGTCGATCCTCGGGGCCGAGATAAACGTTGGTGAACGTATCGGCCTCCCAGCGGCCGTATTCGACGTAGTCAAGGTGGCTCTGGTACCACTCCAGCGATTCCTCGAGGTCGCCGACGCGCATCATTACGTGATCGAGCACGTAGTCACTCTCGCTCATGGTCGAGGCGTGGACCGCGGAGGCGTTAAGCGTACCGGCGTCGGCGGATCAGGCCTCGGTCGGCCGGATGTAGACGAGCCTTCGGAGCCCGTCCCGATACAGGAGGAGGGCGACGCCCCAACAGAGCGGCGGCGCGGCGGGGAGTACGAGGAGGTCGGGACGCGACACCGTGAGGCCGATCCCGTACAGTAGCTCCGCGCCGCCGCTCATGACGAGCAGACCAGCGGTGACCCGGCGATCCTCACGGTTGAGGAGCGCGAGCGCGGCGCTCCCGATCGCACACGCGTAGAGGAACGCCCCGGTCGGCCACGCCTGTCGCCAGTAGCTATCGACGACCGCCATCGCGAGATAGTGCGGGAGCGTGGTGAACTGCCCGCCGAGCGGGCCGAGCAGGGAGCCGAGCCCGTACGCGAAAAAGGCCCCGTAGTGGGCCCCGCCGCTCTCGGTCCAGCGAATGATCGTCCACGGGAGCGCGAAGACGACGAGGAAGGCGAGGAGTCGGTGGCTGACGCGCGAACGCGAACCGGGCATACGCGGCCCTACGCCCCCGCGGCGGATGGGCGTTCGGTCTTGATTCGGTTCGCCGCCTCGACTGTGGTCCCGCTCGTCGCCCCCATCTCGGTCCCGTTCGCCGTGCGGTCCGCGTGGCTCTCGTTCAAGTCCGCGTCCTCTATCGTCGGACAGGCGTCCTCTGAGTCCACGAGGTGGGCCGGCGCTGTGACGGAGACGTTCGCGCCGTACGCGTAGTCGAGCGTCGTCCGCTGCGTGATCGAGACGCCGTTCGTCGAGGAGTTTACGACGCTTCGAACGCGGAGGATCCGGCGCGTATCGTTCGCGACCCAGAGCCGGATCCGGGCGTCCTCTATCGCGCCGACGTCTCTGTCGGACACCGACTCGAAGCGGCGCTTCGAGTCCGCGAGCGCCGCGGCCGTTGGATACGCGTCAATTACCGTCGCGTTCACGCCGTCGATCCGCGCGGGACCCGCGGACTGCACGGGCGCGCCGGCGGAGACATTCACGAAGACGCCAAGCGAGTCGTTCGTCCGCCAGTTCGCGACTTCGCTCGCGGCGTACCACGCGTCGGGGACGTTCACGTAGCGCGACGCGTAACAGGGGACGTAGTAGGCGTCGTCCACGAGGTAGGCGGTGCGTTCCTCGTCGCGCGACGAGACCGTGACGCGCCCGCGCCGCGTCGTGCGGTTCACGGCCGCCTCGCGCTCGAATGAGACCGAGCGCTCATCGCCGCCGCGGCGCGCCGTCGCGGTGCCGCCGCCGGTCGCGCGATACTCGGTGACGTCGGCGCTCGCGTTCACGGCGTCTGAGACGACTCGTTCCGCGGCAGGATCGCTCGGCGGCGGACCGCCACCGCCAAGACAGCCGGCGCTCACGAGGAGGACGAGACACGTCGGTAAGAGGAGGGGGCGTTTGGGGACCACACGCTGGCCGACGGACGGCCCTCACTTGACCGTTCCGCAGGCTTATCGCCGCACGATGAGCCGCAGGACGTCCTCGTCTTCGAGTTCGTGATCGCGACCGACTTGTTGGTCGTCGTGTTTCGCGGAGGGGCCGCTGACGCGCGCGAACCGGAAGCGATCGTCCATGTCGCCACCCAAGCGGTCGAGCGCGTCGTCGACCGTCTCGCCGCGTCGGAGGATGAGCGGCTCCTCGTAGTCGACGCCGCGGCCCGGCTTGTCCATGTAGATACGAATGAGGTCGAGGTCGTTCCAGAGGCGCTCCTTCAGCGCGTCGAGGCCCTTCTCCTCGTGCGCGCTGATGAAGACAGCGTCCTCCTCGGGATCGATG
This sequence comes from Halarchaeum salinum, assembly GCF_039520965.1. Lineage (NCBI taxonomy): Archaea > Methanobacteriati > Methanobacteriota > Halobacteria > Halobacteriales > Halobacteriaceae > Halarchaeum > Halarchaeum salinum. The sequence continues at coordinate 19,968 of NZ_BAAABL010000004.1, read as the reverse complement.
TCGCGCTCGCGGAGTGCGTTCTTCACGGTCTCGGCGTACGACGGCTCGATGAGGTCGACCTTGTTGACAACGGTGAGCGAGGGAAGGTAGACGCGGTTGTCGAGGACGCCGTCGACGAGTTCGTCGACATCCGGGTCGCCGCGGATCGTGACGTCCGCGTTCACGTACCCCTGCTCGCGGAGCACCTGTCGGACGGTGTCGTGATCGAGCTCGAGCTCGCCCGAGGTGTTCACGTCGATGCCGCCCTTGATCTTCTTCGAGATGCGGATGTGGGGCGGTTCGGTATCGAGTCGGATCTTGTTGTCGTAGAGTTCGTCGTAGAGCCGGTCGTACTGATCGATCTCGAAGGCTGAGAGGACGAAGACGACGAGATCAGTCGAGCGGATGACGGAGAGCACTTCGCGCCCGCCCCCGCGCCCGCCCGCGGCCCCCTCGATCAGCCCCGGCACGTCGAGGATCTGGATGTCCGCGCCGCGGTATTTGAGCATCCCGGGGTTGACGTCGAGCGTCGTGAACTCGTACGCGCCGACCTCGCTGTCGGCGTTCGTGAGGGCGTTCACGATCGTAGATTTGCCGACAGAGGGGAAGCCGACGAGCGCGACGGTCGCGTCGCCCTGCTGTTTGACGGAGTAGCCACCGCCGCCCCCGGAGCCGGCCTGCTGGGCTTCGAGCTTCTCCTTTTTCTCCGCGAGCTTCGCCTTCAGCCGGCCGATGTGCGCTTCCGTGGACTTGTTGTACGGAGTGTTCGCGATCTCCTCTTCGAGTTCCTCGATCTCCGCCTCCAGTCCCATCGTTCGAAAGTGGGCCGTCTCGCCGGAAAGCACTTTCGTCCGGCATCGCGTCGATCCCTCACGATCTTCGACACGTTTATTTCGGCGCTCGGGAGACACGGGTCGTATGGGCGATCCGTCGCGGTACCGGGACAGCACGCAGATCGTCCTGCCGACGGGCACGCTTGACGGGATCGAGCCGCCCCTCGACGAGCGCTTCACCGTGACGCTGTTCGAACGCGACGGCGTGGTGCGGATCATCGGAAGTCCGGTCGAGATTCGGGCAGCGAGCGACTACCTCGCACGACAGGGCGTTAGTCTCCCGTAAGTGGGCGACACGGACCCGTCGCGATCGCCGACTTTCGAACGGTTTAAACCCGCCGCGCGATTGCGTTCACGCATGGCTGATACCATCGAAGTGCTCGTTCCCGGCGGGCAGGCCAACCCCGGCCCGCCCCTCGGCCCGGAGCTCGGTCCCACGCCCGTCGACGTGCAGGCGGTTGTCGAGGAAATCAACGACCAGACCGCGGCCTTCGACGGCACGGAGGTCCCCGTCACCGTCGAGTACGAGGAGGACGGCTCCTTCTCCATCGACGTCGGTGTCCCGCCGACGGCGGAGCTCATCAAGGACGAGGCCGGCTTCGAGACCGGTAGCGGCGAGCCCCAGGAGAACTTCGTCGCAGACCTCTCCATCGAGCAGCTGAAGTCCATCGCCGAGCAGAAGCAGTCCGACCTGCTCTCGTACGACACGAAGAACGCCGCGAAGGAAGTCGCGGGCACCTGCGTCACTCTCGGCGTCACGATCGAGGGCGAGGACGCGCGCGGCTTCAAGGCGAAGGTCGACGCCGGCGAGTTCGACGACGTTCTCGCGGAAGCGTAAGCGACGCGAGGGCGAGCGAGACGTACGTTCACGTCTCGCCTACGTTCTCGCCGAGGCCTGACGAGGCGAGAGCTGGCGAATCTCCGATTCGGCCCCGTGCTGGCCGAGGCGTAAGCCGAGGACAGTGTTAGTGAGACGCGCCAGCGTCTCACGCAATCTCGCGGAAGCGTAAGCGCCGCGAGAGCCAGCAGCGCATAGCGGCCTGCGTTGTTCCCGCTGAGGCGTAAGCGAAGTGAGCGCCGGTCGGACACGACGAGTCCGGTCGCGCTGGCCGCCGGGGGAACGGGACCGTCGTCCCGCCCCGTTTTCACGATCGTCGCATCCGTCGAGCCGCGGCGTTATCGCTCGGCGAAGTACCGGCCCCAGTGGCGTTTGCAGCCGGGGTTGAACGCGTGTCCGCACGAGGGACAGGTATCGTCGCAATCGGCGTACTCGTCGACGGTGAGCGTCGCGCCACAGGCCCCACAGAGGACGGCGGGTTCGTCGAAAGCGTCGCGCGGGAGCACGCGCCATGCGTGGTCCGCGATCGCGTCGTGGCAGGCGTGACAGGGGAAGTAGCCGTCACAGCACGCCGCACGGATGGCGATCACGTCGCGTGCAGTGTCGTAGTGCGCACAGCGGGTCTCGGAATCAATAGAGACGCCGCAGACGCGCGTTTTGCCGACGATGCGCTCCATCAGCGCTCGGCGGCGATGGCGTCGCTGAAGCGCTCGCGTTCGTCCGTCGTGAGTTCGCCGACGGTAGCGCGCGATGTCGTGGTCGTGTGCGCCTCAACGCCGCGCATCGCCTCGCAAAGGTGCGTCGCAGAGAGTTCGACGGCGATAGCCGCTGGGCCGATGGCGTCGTCGAGCCCCTCGGCGAGGGTTCGTGTCAGGCGCTCTTGCACGGTGAGCTTCCGGGATGCCCACTTGACGTAGCGCGCGAGCTTGGAGAGGCCGACGACCTCGCCGTCGGGCCGATAGGCGACGTGTGCGACGCCGTGGAAGGGGAGGAGGTGGTGTTCGCAGAGCGAGTAGACGGGAATCCCCGTCTTCACGACGAGGTCGTCGGCGTCGGCGTCGAAGGTCCGCATCGTCGGGCGTTCGTCCTCGCGGTAGCCCTGCGTGAGCTCCTCGTAGGCGGCGGGGACGCGGCGTTCCCACGTCTCGGCGAGCCCGTCGCGGTCGGGGTCCTCGCCGATCGCGTCGAGGAGGAGTCGGGTCGCGTGCGCGAGTTGCTCGCGATCGACCGGGCCGTCGCTCTCGTCGTCCGTGCCGTCGCTCTCGTCGTGGGTGGGCGTTCCGTCGGTCATGTCCGTGGCGGCCGCGTTGGTCCGTCTTCGTCCTTCCATAGTGAGAACCCGTCGATTCCGCGAGCGGGGTCCGCCCTCACTCCTCGGCGTAGAGCGAGTAGAGGATGACGGCGAAGCCGACGACGGTGAACCCGCTCTCGACGACGAGCGCGAGCAGGGGATCGACGTGTAAGAGGGTGTCGACGAAGCCGGCGAGGAGCGCGCCGACGGTGACGACACCGAAGCCGAGCGCGAGCAGCCGGATTGAACGCGAGTGCGTCCGAAGCGATGCTTCGTAGGCGAAGTAGGTGATCGCGCCTCCGAGAAGTAGCGTCACCGTCTTCAACACCGTCACGAGCGTCGTGAGTCCGAGTCCCATCGGGGTCATGTCTCCTTTTGCACCTCCGCCCAGATGTCCGCGAGCCGCTCGGAGGGGCCGCGTGCGGGCCGATCCACGTCGAGGCCGAGGTCGTGATCGTCGTCGAATCCGACTTCGAGGGCGTCGAATGCCGCCCGATAGCGCGAGCGGTGGCGGCCGTCGGAGCGGACCTCCGTCTCCTCGTCGACGAGCGTCGCATCGGTGAGCAGTTCGAGTTTCCGGTAGGTGGTCGAGAGTGGCACGTCGCACGCCTCCGAGAGTTCGTTCGCCGTCATTGGTTCCTCGAGCGCACGGAGGAACGCCCGACAGTCCTCGTCGTTGAGCGCGTCCAGAACGCGCGCGAGATCGAGGTCGTCGTCGGATGTACTCATGCTGTCCCCGTGCGGGTCGTGGTTCGCACGTAGGCCCCCCACGCTTAGGTATCGACCGGTTCCGCGGCGTGTCGGGGCCGCAGGGTTGAAACGTCGTGCGCGGAAAGGGCCGGTACTGTGCCCACCGCCGAAGTTGATCTCCCGAGCGACCTCGAAGTCGAGATCGACCGCCTCGTCAACGAGGGCGAGTTCCTCAACCGGAAGGAAGCGGTCGAGGAACTGCTCTCGACGGGACTGAACGTCTACGACATCTCCTCCGGAAGCGACGAGGAGACCGAGATGGAGGAGTTCGGGGCGGAGATGCGCGAAACGAGCGAGCGCTCGCTCGGCGACGAGTACGAGTTCTAAGAGAGTCGATCGCCGAGCGCCGGGAGGACGTCCGTGACGTCGCTTCGGCTGACCGCCGTCGCGGCGTCGTCGTGCGGCGTCTCGTCGTAGTTCACGATACAGAGGTCGCCCCCGCGTGCGGCCGTCTCGGGGAGCGACGCCGCTGGTTCGACGGTGAGCGACGACCCCGCGACGAGGAAGGCGTCGGCGTCCCGGGCGAGCCGGCGCGCGTCACGGAAGATCTCGGGTAGCCGTTCGCCGAACAGCACGACGTCCGGCTTCAGGAAGCCACCACATCCACAGCGCGGCGGCGTTTCGCCGTCACGCACCCGCTCGCACACGTCGCTCGTGGGCGTCGTCGCCCCGCAGTCGACACAGACGGAACGCCGAGCGTTGCCGTGGATTTCGAGGAGCGTCTCGGTCTCGGCGGCGGCGTGGAGCCCGTCGACGTTCTGCGTGATCACGGCATCGAGGACGCCCGCGTCCTCTAGCGTCGCGAGCGCGTCGTGGGCGGCGTTCGGCGCGACGGTACTCGCGTCTCGCTCCCCCGCGTCGCTCGCGCTCGCCGCTTCGTCGCCTCTCGCGTCACTCGGCGCGACGGTACTCGCGTACATCGTTTCGTGGAGGTCGACCCGATCCGCCCAGAACCCCGCGGGGTCGCGTTCGAACCGATCGAGGCGGAAGTCGCCCGGGTCGTACTCGTCGTTCCAGACGCCGCCCGCCCCGCGGAAGGACGGGATTCCGGAGGCGGTACTGACGCCCGCACCGGTGAACGCGACCGCGGTGTCGGCGGTGGCGAGCGCGTCGGTCATCGCGTCGAGGATGTCCGTCTCCGCGGTGCTCATCGGTGTGCGGCGAGGTAGTCCTCGATCCGATTGGTCGCCTCGCGGAGTTCCGGGAGCGAGCGCGCGTACGATACGCGGACGTGGCCCTCTCCGCCCTCCCCGAACACGGAGCCGGGGACGACGGCGACTTCGGCCTCGCGGAGGAGGTCCTCGGCGAAGGCCTCGTCGTCGCCCGGCACGGAGGGGAAGACGTAGAACGCCCCGCGCGCCTCGAAGCACTCCAGCCCCATCTCGCGAAAGCGCGAGAGCACGAAGCGCCGACGACGGTCGTACTGCTCGCGCATATCGTCGACGGCGTCGTCACAGGAGCGGAGGGCCTCAATCGCCGCGGCCTGTGCCGTCGTCGGCGCGGAGAGCATCGTGTACTGGTGGATGCGGTTCATCCCGTCGATGACCTCGGGGGGGCCCATCGCGTAGCCGAGGCGGAGGCCGGTCATCGCGTACGCCTTCGAGAAGCCGTTGAAGACGACGGTGCGCTCGCGCATCCCGGGTTGGGTGGCGATGCTGTCGTGGTCGCCCTCGTAGGTGAGCGCGGCGTACACTTCATCGGAGAGGACGAACAGATCGTGTTCGCGTGCGAACTCGGCAACCTCCGCGAGCCCTGCGGCGTCCATCACCGCGCCCGTCGGGTTGTTCGGATAGCAGAGCACGAGGAGGTCCGCGCGCTCCGCGCCGGCACGTTCGAGGGCGTCGTACGTGAGGCGGAACTCCTCGCTCGCCTCAGTCGGGACGCCGAGCACCTCGCCGCCGGCGAAGGACGCGTCGGGTCCGTAGGAGATGTACGCGGGTTCGGCGACCGCGACGACATCGCCGGGGTCGACGAGCGCGCGCATCGCGAGGTCCATCGCCTCGCTCACGCCCGTCGTGACGAGGATCTCCTCGTCCGCGTCGTACTCGTGGCCGTAGCGCGTGACGTGATCCGCGATCGCCTCGCGGAGGTCCGCGCGGCCGCGATTCGACGTGTAGGAGGTCTGCCCGCGTTCGAGGGCGTCGATGGCAGCCTTCCGGGCGGGCCACGGCGCGCTGAAGTCGGGTTCGCCGACGCCGAGCGAGACGACGTCGTCCATCTCCTCGGCGATCTCGAAGAACCGCCGGATGCCCGAGGGTGGCGTCCGCTCCGCGCGCTCGGAGAGCCTGCTCATGGGGAGTACGAGAGCCGATCGTCCGACTCGCCGTCGTCGAATTCGATCCCGTCGGCCTTGTACGTCTCCATGACGTAGTGTGTCACCGTCTGCGTGACCTCGGGGATCGGGGCGATCTCTTCGGAGACGAAGCGCGACACCTCGTTCATCGTGTCCGCGCGCACTTCGAGCGCGAAGTCGTAGTCGCCGCTGACGAGCTGGAACGCCGTCACCTCGGGGAATTTGGCGATCCGCCGTGAGATGTCCTCGTACCCCGTTTCGCGGTCGAGCTCGACGTTCAGCTCGACTTTCGCCTCGACGATCCCGTCGTCGAGCGCCGCCCAGTCCACGACGGCGGTGTAGCCGCGCACGACGCCCGCGTTCTCCAGTGCCTCGACGTGTGCCTCGACCGCCTCGGGGGTGAGGTCGAGCTGTCGGGCGACGTCCTCCGCGGTGTACCGGGCGTCCTCGCACAGGAGGTCGAGGACGCGTCTGCGCTCGTCGTCCATACTCGCGTGCAGGACGCGTCCGGTCTTAGGGCTGTCCCTCTCACCGGAGCCCCGGCGTCGGTGCGGCGCGGCGTTTGTGCGCGCTCGACTCGTGCAGGTCCGCGAGGCGTTCGACCGTCCCCCGGTCGGCCTCGACGCGCGCGGTGGTCGCCTCGACACTGAGGCCGTCGTCCACCACACAACGGAGCACGGGGTCGATCTCCCGGTATGGCGCACCGAGCTCCTCGCGATCCGTCTGCCCCGCCCAGAGCCCCGCGGTCGGCTCCTTCTCGACGAAGCGCGGATCGAGGGCGAGCTGCTCCGCGAGCGCGACGACCTCCGTCTTGTAGAGGTCGCATAGCGGCGCGACGTCCACCACGCCGTCGCCGCCCTTCGTGAAGTAACCCAACAGGTGCTCGGAGCGATTGTCGGGCCCGAGGACGAGCAGGCCGCGGGCGTTCGCGGCGGCGTAGAGACGGACCATCCGGGCGCGGGCGCGGACGTTGCCGACGTCGCGCTCGTCGAGGTCGACATCCCCTTCGCGGACGGCGGCGACCTGCGACTCGATGGACTCCTCGGCCCAGTCGATGCCGAGCGACTCGCAGAGCTCGCGGGCATCGCGCATGTTCGCGGGGTCGCTCGGCGCACCGGGGAGGACGAGCCCGCGCACGCGCTCGGGGCCGACAGCATCGACCGCGAGGCGGAGCCCGACGGCGGAGTCGAGCCCGCCGCTGACGCCGACGACGTAGCCGCTCGCTCCGGTCTCGGCGAGCGTGTCGCGGAGGAAGGTAGTGACCGTCTTGGCGGCGTGGCCGGGATCGATACGGCCCCGGTGGGTGTCGGGGTCTGGCATACGCGATCCACGGCGCGGGGCGACCGTAGGCGTGGCGGCTCGCCCCTACCGGCGACCGTTTCGTGTGGTACGCTATTTGTCGATCGTGCGCTCCATCGCGATATGCGGGATACCGGCTTCGTCGAAGACGTCGCCGACGCGCTCGTAGCCGCGTGCGGCGTAGAAGTCCGCGGCGCTCGTCTGTGCGTGGAGGACCGCGCGGTCGTGTCCGGTTTCGCGTGCGTCCGCCTCGACCGCGTCCATCAATCGCGCGCCCCAGCCCTCTCCGCGGTGGGCGGCGCGGACGGCGACACGTTCGACTTTCGCCGCGCCGGATTCGGCCGTTCGGTAGCGTGCGGTCCCGACGGCCCGCCCGTCGGCCCGAGCGAGGAAATGCGTCGCCTCGTCCTCGTGATCGTCCACCTCAATCGACGCCGAGACGCCCTGTTCGTCCACGAAAACGGCGTACCTGACCGCGATCGCCTCTCGGAACGCCGCCTCCGTCTCGACTCTCTGCACGCCGTCCATAGCCGACGGCACGCGACCGGTACGGAAGACGTTGTCCAACGCACGCCCGGGTCCGGCAGCGGCGTCGTGCCGGCCGAGCGATGCGGCGGGCCACTCCCCTCGCCGAACAGTTATGGCCGTTCGGTGAGTGATACCTAACGAGCGAATGACCGACGCCGACGGTACCGACGGAGTGCTGGGGCGTTGCCCGGAGTGCGGGGCCGACATCCCCGCGACCGCAGTGCTCATCGAGTACGAGGACGACGACGGCGAGGCCGCGTACGCCGAATGCCGGTCGTGTAACCGCGTCGTGAAACCCGGATCTGACTGAGCTACCCACGCTTTCGCCGTGCGTGTTTCCCTGCCTTTCGGACAACCCACAGCGGTTTTGCCGTCCCGTGCCAAGCATCGGTGGATGCGCACACGATTCCGAACGCTCTTCCTCGTCGTCCTCCTCGTCGCGTCGAGCGCGGCGACGGCAAGCGCAGCGACGGTGGGCGCGACGACGGCTGATGCGTCGAGCGTCGAGCGGGCCGAGGCGAGCGCCGCCCCGATACCCGCACAAGCCGCCGAAACGGCCGAACCGAACCGGTCCATCGGCTACGTCGACGGCTACGCATACGACGCGTCGATACGGGTCGATCAGTCGGATGGGCTGAGCGACGCGGAGATATATGCGTACGTCCGGCGAACGATGGCGCGCGTTGAGCGCCTTCGTGGGCACGATTTCGAGGACCCGGTTCCGGTACACGTCATGTCGCGCGCCGCGTATCGCGCGAACCAGTCGAGCGGATCGGTGAACACGACGTACTCGCGGTGGAACCAGCAGGTGTGGAGGGCCGCGCTCATCGTCGGCTCGAACACTAACCTCTCCGCGGCGATGTCGTCGTACTACTCGAATAGCGTACAGGGATTCTACTCCCCGAGCGACGACGCCATCGAGATCATCGTCCCGTCGGGGAAACAAGCCTATATCGACCGGTCAACGCTCGCCCACGAGCTGACACACGCCCTCCAGGATCAGTACTACGACCTGAGCGATCCGATGTACGGCGGCGAAACACAGGACACACAGCTCGCGACGAGCGCGCTCGTCGAGGGCGAGGCCCGATACGTCCAGAACCGATACAGTGAGCGCTGTACGAACGGGACGTGGCAGTGCGTCGCCACGCCTTCGTCGAGCAGCGAATCGTCGAGTGCCTCCAGCCCGTCGCCCCCGGCGAGCCTTCAGTACACGCTCTACTTCCCGTACGCGAGCGGGCCGGGATACGTTCACGAGCTGATCGAGCGCGGCGGCTGGGACGCCGTCGACGCCGCGTGGCGTCACCCGCCGGCGACGACGACCGAGATCATCCACGGCGAGGCACCCTCGGCGGCGAACGTGTCCGTCGATCGGGACGCCGCGACGAACGGGTGGCGGACGTTCTCGGGCGTCGGCGCGAACGGGACGGGGACGGATACGCTCGGCGAGGCCTCGATCTTCATGGGGCTCTGGTGGCAGAGCGCGCGATACGACGCGGGCGTCGTGCCGACGGACATCAGCGTGGACGACGGCTATCGGACGATCCGCTACGCCGCGCCGGCGTCGACGGGCTGGGCGGACGGTGTGGTCCTCCCCTATCGGAACGGTGACGCCAACGGCTTCGTCTGGAAGACCGCGTGGGAGACGAGCGCGGACGCGAGCGACTTCGCGAGCGGGTACGTCGCGGCGCTCAAGGCCCACGGTGCGACCCGAAAGAACGGTACGTGGGTCGTCTCGACGCAGGACGGCTATCAGGGCGCGTATCGCGTCGTTCAGGCGAACGAGACGGTGACGATCGTGAACGGACCGGACGTCGCAGCGGTGACCGACATCCGGCCGTCGCTCGCCGAGACAGAGAACACTGCAGGGACCTCCGCCGGCTCGTCACCCGGCTTCGGTTTCCCCGTCGCCGTCGGAGCGTTCGCGCTCGCTGTCGTCTTTCTCCTGCGACGTCGGTAGCGCCTCACAGCGGTCCGCGACACCGACGTTCTCCTCCGAATCACACGGTCTGCCGTCGTTTCGTTGTACAGCCGTATTGGGGACCGAAGCGCGGCGGGCCGACGGCGATATGGGACCGACCACCCTAATCATTCACTATCGTTGTAAATAAAGATAGTAATGTTTTTACAGTAGGTATGGGCAGTTCACGACGTACATGTCAGAACGAAGCGGTCACTCACGGCGGCGGTTCCTCCAAGCGACCGGCGCGCTCGGTGCGGCCGCGCTCGCTACCGGGGCCGACGGCGTCAGCGCGCAGGAGATGCAGGCGTACGGCGACGGCTCGCGGCCCGCGCCGGTCGGGACGGACGTCGATGCGATCCTCTCCGAGCTGAGCATCGAGGAGAAGATCGGGCAGATGATCCAAGCGAACGTCTCGACCGTCGACGCGAGCGAGGTCGCGTCGCTGTTCACCGACTACCACGTCGGCTCGCTGCTCACCGGGTCGGCCTACCCGCCGTCGCGCGATCCGGTCGAGCTCGCGAAGGGAGTCAACGCTCTCCAGGAGTACGCGATCGGCGAGGGGAACGGCATCCCGTTCGTCTACGGGCTCGACACCGTTCACGGGAACGTCACCGTCGAGGGGTCGACGGCCTTCCCCCACCACATCGGGATGGGTGCGACCCGCGACCCCGAGCTGATGGAGGCCGCGGCGAAACACACCGGCGACTCCGCGGCCGCGGTCGGTGCCCACTGGGGATTCGCGCCGACGAGCGGGATCGCCCGCGACCCGCGCTGGGGCCGGTTCTACGAGACGCTCTCCGAGGACCCGCACCTGACGGGTGAACTCGGGGCGGCGGCCGTCCGCGGCCTGCAGGAGGGCGACGACGAGCACGGTGGCGTCGCTGCGAGCGTCAAACACTTCGCGGCGTACACGGAGCCACAGAACGGCGACGACCGGAGTCCCGCGCGTACCTCGACGCGCGACCTCGTCGAGAACCACCTCGTTCCCCACCACATGGGTCTCCAAGAGGAGCCACTCACCGTGATGATCAACAGCGGGTCCGTCAACGGTGTCCCCGCACACGCCTCGTCGTGGCTCCTCACGGACGTTCTACGCGATCAGATGGGGTTCGAGGGGCTCGCCGTCTCCGACTGGAACGATTTCCATCGGATGGTCGAGATGCACGAGTACGCCCCCGACCTCCGCACGGCCGTCAAGAAGGGGGTCAACGCCGGCGTCGACATGGCGATGCTCTCCGACATGGCGCATGTCGAGGAGTTCTACACGGCGCTCGTCGACCTCGTCGAGGCCGGCGACGTGCCCAAGTCGCGGATCGACGAGGCCGCCGGTCGCTCGCTCGAACTGAAGGCGAAGCTCGGCCTGCTCGACGATCCGTACGTCGATCCGACGCGCGCACCCGACGTCGTCGGCGGCGCGAAGGACGCCGCCCGCGAGGCCGTCCACGAGTCGCTCACGTTGCTGAAGAACGAGGACGACGCGCTCCCGTTGGCCACGACGCAGAACGTCGTGCTCGCCGGCCCGAACGTCGATAACGTCCGCACGCAGTGTGGCGGCTGGACGATCGGCTGGCAGGGGCTCCACGCGGACGACGCGAAGCCGTGGGCGACCACCATCGCCGACGGCGTGCAGTCGCGTGCCGTCGGTAACGTCGCCGTCCACGAGACCGGCTACACGTTCAACCGCTGGAGCGACGACGAGTGGTCGCTCAGCGCCGCGACAAAGGACGCCATCGTCGCGGACGCGAAGGGTGCGGACCGCGTCGTCCTCGTCCTCGGCGAAGGCCCGTACGCCGAGGGGTACGGCAACACCGACGAACTCGCGCTCCCGGCCGCCCAGCGCGAACTCGTCGACGCCGTCGCCGACCTCGACACGACGGTCGTCGGCCTCCTCGTCGCCGGCCGGCCGCGCGGGACGAGCGAGACGCTCGCGAAACTCGACGCCTTCGCCATGGCGTACTACCCCGGCAGCGCCGGCGGTGCCGTCGCGGACGTCCTCTACGGCGACGCCGACCCCGGTGGCCGCCTCGCCTTCCGCTGGCCGGACGGCGTCGGGCAGGTCCCCAACTACTACAATCAGTACCACCCCGCGAAGGACAACGCGGACGCGCTCTTCGAGTTCGGCGCTGGCCAGAGCTACACGGAGTTCTCGTTCTCGAACCTCACCGTCTCGCCGCCCTCGATCGCGAACGCCGCGAGTACGGGCACGGCGACGGCGAGCGTGACCGTGACGAACACCGGCGACCGGACCGGGACGGCGCTCGCCGAGGCCTTCTACACGGAGGCGTACGGCTCGGTCCTGTACCCCCGTCGCAAGCGCCTCGGTTCCGAGAAGGTCGAACTCGCGCCCGGGCGCTCGAAGCGCGTGACGATCGAGTTCCCGCTCGCCGCACTCGCCGTCGTCCCCGGCGAGGTACCCGGTGGGGCCGACCCCGTCGTCGAGGCTGGCGACTTCACCGTCGAACTCGGCGGCCAGACGACGACGCTCACCATCGAGCGGACGGTGAAACTCGACCCGACGCCCGGCGCGAACGAGTGAGGCCGACGCGCTGACACCCGTGCTGTCGGGCGTCGCGCAACCCTTATCTCCGATCCGGGCGTATTACCGTCCGTAATGGCACGCGGAACGGTTGACTTCTTCAACCAAACTGGCGGATACGGATTCATCGAGACTGACGACGCGGACGAGGACGTCTTCTTCCACATGGAGGACGTCGGCGGCGCGGACCTCACCGAAGGCGAGGAAATCGAGTTCGACATCGAGGCGGCCCAGAAGGGCCCGCGCGCGACGAACGTCACGCGCATTTAAGCCACGACGAAACACACGTTTTCGCGACGCAACATCACGAGCGACGGCGTTCGACTCGTCCGATGTACTGTCGGGTGCTCGATTCGTCTCACCGCGATGTCTCCCGACCGAATCGGCCCGCTCTTGGGGCTCCGACCCGTCCGCGGAGTCATGGCGATGGACTCATTCCCGAATCGGCCGCTCACCATCACCGAGGGACGTGCGCTCCACCGTAGCGACGCCTTCCGAATGGTCGCGCCGGCGAGCGCACACACCGCGTCGGGCGAGGACGAACGCCTCGTCTCCGCGCTCGTGCTCGTTCGCGACCGGACCGTCCAAGGAGTTGGCTACGACTTGGAGGCGGACGAGTGGACGGTCGTCTACGACGAGTCGTTTGACGCGGACGACGACGCCGAGCGGGCCGATGCCGACGGCGTCGTCGAGGCCGCGGAGGAGCACGCACAGGCCGCAAACGAGGCGCTCCGTGAGTGGGCGGGCCACGAGGACCGCGAGTTCGAGGCCGTCGAGGACTCGACAGTTCAGGCCGAGGCCGGCGAGAGCGAGCGCGCCCGCGTCCTCTTCGAGCGATACCGCGCCGCCACCGGCAATGCCGACGCTGACGTCGACGCCGAGTAGCTTTTTCCCATCGGCGAGTGAGGACCCGATATGACGCGCTTCCTCGTCGCGACCGACTCCATCCACACGACCGCGGCCGCCTGTGACTACCTGGGCCCCCGGCTCGACGCCGAGGACACCGTCCGCGTCGTCGGCGTCACCGAAGACGGCTCGCGGGACGCGGGCGACGCGGTGAACGTTGCTTCGGCACGCCTCACGACGCCGACCGTCGAGACCGCCGTCCGCGACGGCGAGGCCATCGACGAGATTCGGAAAGAGCTCGACCGCGGTGATGTCGACGAACTCGTCATCGGCGCACACCACCCCGGACCCGGGGCCGAGGACGGCCTCGGGCGGACCGCGGGCGCGCTCGTCGGGCACGTCGAGGTCCCTTGCGTCGTCCTCCCGCCCGTCGGCCTCGAGTGATCGGTTGCCGTCGCTCCCGGTTGCTTGACGGCTCCCTAGCGGTCGCTGTCGCTGGTCTCGCGGGTCGCGTTGCTCCCCGTTCGATGTTCCAATACCTCCCTAGCGGTCGGTATCGTTATCCTCAAAATCGAGTGCACACGAGTTGATACAGTAGCGCTCGCCGGTCTCGGTCGGGCCGTCCTGAAAGACGTGGCCGAGGTGGCCGCCACAGTTCGCACAGATGACTTCCGTCCGAACCATGCCGTGACTCGTGTCCTCTCGGCGCTCGATGCTGCCCTCGATGGCGTCGTCGAAGCTCGGCCAGCCCGACCCCTCGCCGTCGAACTTCGTCCCGGAGTCGAAGAGCGCCGCGTCACACCCCGCACAGCGATAGACGCCGTCGTCGTCCTTGCCGATGAATTCGCCGCTGAACTTCGCCTCCGTTCCCTGTTCGCGCAGGACGCGGTACTCCTCGTCGTCGAGACGGTCGCGCCACGCGTCCTCGCTCTCCGGCAGGCTCTCCTCGGATTCGCTCATACGTGACGGAACGAGCGCCGTGGCTTTAGGGATGGCGACGGGGGCGCTCAGGCCCGGGAGCGCTCGCGCCAGCGCGGCACTGCGCGCCCGTAGAGGACGTGGCCGACGCCCGCGAGCGCGATGCCGACGGCGATGAGTACACCCGCCAGCGGCACACGCAGTGGCGCGGCGACGAAGCCGACGACGAGGATCGGGACGAGCGGGACGGCGACGCCGAGCGTGAAGAGCGCGAACAACACGGCGTCGAAGAGGAATTCGTTCGGCTGGGTACCGGCGAGCGCGACTGTGAGGCCGAAGAGATAGGCGTGGAGGCCGACGCAGAGCGCGAGACCTGCGAGCGCGTCGAGGAGGCCCGCGCCCTGCCAGAGAGCCGCGACAGCGTAGCACGCGACCCCGGTCGGCAGGCCGAGCACCGCGAACGCGCGGCGTTTCGCGTCGAAGACCGCTGCGGTGTCGATCGGGAGCGTTGCGTACGTTGTCGGGTCCTCGAACTGCGTCAACCAGTTGTAGGTCGTGAAGGCCGTTAGCCCGAGGATGGACCCGAACGCGACGCCCGGGAGGACGCGGATGCCGACGACCGACTCGGCGAGCGAGACGAGGAAGGCGCTCACGGCGACGAGGATCCCCGCGGAGAGGAGCACCTTCCAGTAGCCGCCGGCGGAGCGTGAGACGTCCAGCATCGTCTTGATGAAGACCGGGTCGTCCCACGCGGGGACGCGGCGCTGCCACGCGCGGTAGGCGTTCGCGACCGTGCGCGCCGGCGGTTCGTGCTCCGGATCGTAGGTGAGCGCGGCGACACAGAGGAGGGCGAGCGGCGGGACGGCGGCCGTGACGGCGCTCGCGAGGCTGGGCGCGACGAAGAACGCGTACGGTGTCGCCGTGACGACCGGCACGCCGACGAGGGCTGCGACGACAACAATACCCGCGCTGAGCGCGGCGACGAGTTTGCCCGGCCGACCGCGCGTGGCGAGCGCGACGGCAGCGACCGTCGTGCAGAGCCCGAGACCGAAGGTCCAGACGAGCGTCCCCCACAACAGCGGGAGGCGGACGGGCGCGAGCAGCGGGGCGAACGCGGCGGCCAACGGGCAGAGGAGTAGGACGGCGTAGTAGCCGACGTCCTTCAGGAGAAAGAGCCCGAGGAGCCGCCGTTGTTTGAGCGGGAGCGTGTGCGCGCTGAAGACGACGAGCGTGACATCGTCGAGCAGCCCGCGCATCGCGTCGCGCCCGACGAGCCCGACCGTTCCCGTTTGGAGGCCGAACAGCGCGACGAGGACGTGCGCGCCCGCGACGACGGTTTCCGTGCCCGTCCCGGTTGTCCCGAGCGCCCACGCGGTCAGCCCCCCGACGAGCGCGACGAAGACGGGGAAGGCGGCGAAGCGCCGCCCGCCGAACAGCCGGCTGTGCAAGCGCCACTCCTCGCGGATCATGGCCGCGAGGACCGCGCGGTCGGCGCTCATGTATCCTCCATGCTCTCGCTGTCCGCACTCTCCGTGCCGTCCACGCTTCCCGCGCCGCCCGCACTTTCCGTATCGCCCGCGTCCACACCGGCCCCGCCCACCTCGCGGAGGAAGACGTCGAGCAGTCGCTCCTCGCTCAGTTCGGCCGGGCGGCACGTCGTCACCAGCTCCCCCTCGTTGACGATCCCCACTCGATCGCAGAGTTCGGCCGCGACGTCGATGTCGTGCGTCGAGAGGAAGACGGTGTTCCCGGCGTCCCGATAGTCCCGGAGGAAGCGTTTCACGGCCTCCTGAACGATCGGGTCGAGGTTCGCCAGCGGCTCGTCGATGAAGACGAGATCGGGATCGTGGAGGAATGCCGCGGTGACCATCACCTTCTGTTGTTGGCCCCGGGAAAGGTCGGTGTGCATCGTGTCCAGTTTCGCCTCGTAGGCGAGCCGGTCGGCCCACGTCTCGACGCGCTCCTCGACGACCGCGGCGTCGAGGTCCCGCACTGATCCGACGAAGTCGAAGTACTCGCGCGGCGTCATGAAACTCGGTGGCGACTCCTGTTCGGGGAGGATACCGACGCGTTCGCGGACGCCGACCGGGTCGTCGACGGGGTCGATGCCGAGGACGGACGCCGACCCCGCGTCGGGGCGGAGCTGGCCGGTGAGGATTCGGATGGTCGTGCTCTTGCCCGCGCCGTTCGGCCCGAGGAGGCCGAACAGTTCGCCGGCGGGCACGTCGAGGGTCAGCCCCGAAAGCGCCGTGAGGTCGCCGTAGGCTTTCCGGAGGTCCGCGGTGGCGATCGCGTTCACGTCCTCCGCGTCGCCCGCCGCCGTCAAATAGCCACCCGTCGCGATCGCGTCTCGCGACCGCCCGGTCACGGCGACGCGCCGGCCGTTCGCGGTGAGCACGTTTTTGTCCGCGCCGCGCGGACGGGGACGTATGTCGCTTCCCGGCCCCGTCGCGTTCGCACGCCGCTGTCTCGCGACACTCGCTCGTCGCCCCGCGGACGCGCTCGCGCCGTACCTCCACGAGTCGCTTCCCGAACAGCCGACGCTGCGCGAGGAGTGGCTGACGATCGCCGCCGGTGCCGGGTCGTTCGCGCTCGTCGCCATCGGAACCGTGCTCGCGATCGTCCTAAGCGTGGGATACGCCCTGCTCTACGCCGTGTTTCGGGGTATGATGCGTGGGACGACACACCTCGCGTCGGGCGCGCGGGCACGACTCGGCCGCTGACCGTCACTTCGCGTCGTCCGTATCCGCCGCGTCGCGCGTGGCGTCGCGCGCGAGCGTCTCCATTCCGCGGCGCAACCGCTCGGAGGCGGCCTGCCGGGAGACTCCGAGCGTCTCCGCGACGTCCGCCAACGTCGCCTCGCGTGGGACCGCAAAGTAGCCCGCATCGACGGCCGCGGACAGCGTCTCGCGCTGCTTTCGCGTCACCGGTTCGCCCGTCGTGCCGTCGTCCGTCCCGAGATACCGAGTCGTGACGTCGATGCCGTTGTCGAGGAGCGCCTCGCGGAACGCGACGAGCGCGTCACGATCGGGGAACCGGAGGCGATACGTCAGATAGTCGGCGGTCGCCCCGCAGTCGAGGACGGACGCCCCGACGTCCAGGGCGGTCCCGTAGATCGAACACGGCGACGGCGCGAGCGTGACCCGATAGTACCGCCGGTCGCCACTGCCGTCGAGACAGTCCACGTTCGCGGTGTCGTTGGCCGCCGCGAGCGCGTCCGCGAAGCGATCGAGCGAGTCGCCGCTCGCCCACACGAACACCACCGGTCGCTCCGGGCTCTCAGCCATCGTCGCCTCCACGTCGACCGTCGTCGAGGGGGCGGCCGCGACTGCCGTGACGAGCGGGAAGTCGTCACAGTGGAGGTGGAGTTTCGCGACGAGCGTCATCGACGGCCGTACGCCACGAGCCGATAAGAACGCGTGGGTCGACGCCGGCTGCCGGTCTCAACCTTTTTTACCTGCCGAACGCGAACGCCGAGGTGATGGATCCCGTGCGCGCCATGACGTACAACGTCCGCGTCGACACCCCGGAGGACGGCGAGGACGGCTGGCCCTACCGGCGCGACGCGGTCGCGGGGACGATCCGCTACCACGACCCGGACGTCCTCGGCCTCCAGGAGCTCCTCGCGGGACAGCTCGTGGACGTCCGCGACCGCCTCGCGGACTACCGGTTCGTCGGGCGCTCGCGCGGTGCCAGCGAGGGTGTCGGCGAGTACGTCCCTGTTGGCTACGACGCGGCGCGCTTTGAGCTCGTCGAGGCGGAGACGTTCTGGCTCTCCGAGACGCCGACCGTCGCCGGCAGCGTCGGCTGGGACGCCGTCCACCCCCGCATCTGTACACAGGCCCGCCTCCGCGAGCGCGCGAGCGGCGAGCAGTTCGTCGTCTACTGCACCCATCTCGATCACGAGGGGCGGACGGCCCGCGAGCGCGGTGCCGAACTCGTCCGGACGCGCGTCGCCGCGACCGACGCCCCGGCGATCGTCCTCGGCGACTTCAACTGCGAGGTCGACGACCCCGCCCACGACGCCCTCACGCAGTCGTTGCGCGACGCCCGCGCGGCCGCGACGCACGACCACGGCCCGAACACCACGCGGAACGACTACCGGAGCCTCCACGACGACTGGACGATCGACCACGTCCTGCTCAGCGACGCGTGGTCGGTCGACGCCCGCGCCGCCTGCAGCGACCAGTACGCAAACGGCCGCTACCCCTCCGATCACCTCCCCGTCGTCGTCGACCTCCGCTAAGTTATTCCGGGCCGGGACGCCACTGGTGGCGTATGCAGGATTTCGATCTCGTCGTCGTCGGCTCCGGCTCCGGGTTGGACGTCGCCTCGGTCGCCGCCCGACACGAGTTGGACGTCGCCATCGTCGAGGAGGGCCCGCTCGGCGGGACGTGTCTCACCCGCGGCTGTGTCCCCTCGAAGATGCTCGTTCATCGCGCCGACGTGAAACGCGGCGTCGACACCGCCGACGAGTTCGGCATCGACGCCACGGTCGAGGACGTCGATTTCTCGGGGATGGTCGAGTCGGTCTCCACGCACGTCGAGCGGGACAGCGAGTCGATCCGCCGCGGGATCGAGGCCTCCGAGCATCACACGCTGTTCGACGACACCGGCCGCTTCGTCGACGAGCGGACGATTGAGGTTGGCGACGCGACGATCCGCGGTGAGAAGGTCGTCGTCGCCGCCGGCACCCGGCCCACGATCCCGGACGTTGAGGGGATCGACGACGTGGACTATTGGACGAGCACCGACGCACTACGTGCCGACACGCCCCCCGACCATCTCGTGATCGTCGGCGGGGGCTACGTCGCCGCGGAACTCGCCCACTACTTCGGCACCTTCGGAAGCGACGTGACGATCGTCGGCCGACGGGGCGCGCTACTTCCCGACGAGGACCCCGCGGTCGCCCGCCACTTCACGGATCGGTACGAGCGGCGCTTCGACGTCCGCACGGGCTTCGAGGCGACGGTGGTACGCGAGGCGGACGACGGCGGTATCGCACTCGACGCCGACGCCGTCGAGGGTGACGAGATGACGACCGTCGAGGGCGATCGGGTGCTCGTCGCCACCGGCCGCGTCCCCAACACGGATCGACTCGACGTCGCCGCCGGCGGGATCGAGACGACCGACGAGGGGTACGTGGCGACCAACCGCTATCTCGAAACGAGCGCGGAGAACGTCTGGGCGCTCGGCGACGTCGTCGGACGCTATCCGTACAAGCACGCCGCGAACCACGAGGCGAGCACGGTCATCGCGAACGCGCTCCGTGACGAACGCGAGCCGATCGACTACACCGCGATGCCCCACGCGGTCTTCGCGGAGCCACAGGTCGCCGGTGTTGGCTACACCGAGGCCGATCTTCGCGCCGACTCGCGGGAGTACCGCGTCGGTGGCTACGAGTTCTCCGACACCGCGATGGGATCGGCGATGGGCGACCCGCCCGGCTTCGTCAAGGTACTCGTCGCACCGGACGGCCAGATCCTCGGCACGCACGTCGTCGGACCCCACGCCTCACAGCTGATCCACGAAGTCTGCGTCGCCATGCGTGCCGGAAGCGGCACCGTCGCGGACATCCGCGACACGATCCACGTCCATCCCGCGCTCAACGAGGTCGTCGCACGCGCCTTCGGCGGGCGCTTCGAGGAGCCTCGAGAGTAGCGCTACTCCGCCGTGTTCTCGTCGTCAGTGTTGCCGTCCACTCCGAGAACATCCGCCGCCGACTCGACGTGACGGATCGCGTGCCGCCGTCGCCGCTGACGACGTAATGGCGATACTGCGAAACGAGGCAAAATCGGGCCGGTGAGTCAGGAACCCACGACTAAAGTCCTGTCTCTTACCCATAAGTCTCAGGAGTGCAGTTCGTATCCCTCCGCCCAGGTCTGAAGTTTCTT
>NZ_BAAABL010000003.1:0-6048 GCF_039520965.1 Halarchaeum salinum | reverse complement strand
CTAAGCTAGTAACGCTCTATAACAGTTAGAAACTCTACTATAGTGTGTGAAGACTTCTATGACACCCTCCTACGACCGGTAATTCTGGACGAGGTACCGACAGATTCCAGTCACCGCGCCGAGGATAATGCCGGCCGTGAGACTGAACTGGATTGAGTTGCCGTTTATACGTAGGACAGTCGTGAGAGCTGCTAGAAGTACGGTCCCTATAACGATACTCTCACCGGCGACTCCGATACGACTCCGTAGAACTTTATTATTGTTCTCACCTTCACTCATAGTAATGTCAATAAGTGGTGTGGTAATTAATGTCCGGGTTGGGCAGAGCGTGTCTAATTCTAGTAGCGGAATGGGTGACCGGTGGAAACGATTCCTGATACGTCCGACGGCGAGACGAATTTACTTTCGTCCGTGACGCCGTAGCCAACAGCGCCCACTCCTTTCTGGTTCGGAACCGTTCCGAAGACGGTGTCAATCTCATTCATCCCAACTGTGACGGAATCGGTGTCCGAGATCAGTGCAATGATGGCGCCAATCAATGTCACGGCGATTCCGATGCCTGCCGACTCAATGTAGATGGCGATTGCCCCTGCTGCGGCCGTAATTCCGATGTCGTTGACTCGCTGGGTAAATTCAACGGCGACTCCCTTAAAGTGGTGCGAGTAGTCGCTGTAAACCGAACAGCTTCCCGTCTCGGCACCTACCTGTTCATGTCGTTCAATGACGCCCTCATTGTCCATCGGTTGGACTGCCGCGGTTGAGAGATCCGCGCCACGGCCTCCGTTTTTCAAGTTCTTATAGGTCAACTCATCCACCTCCTGAACCAAGAAGTCTTCAGTTTCGCTGGTACTGGTACTCGCGGTCTCGAGTGTTCTGGATTCAGTGTTGGTCGGATTAGTGACCTTCCCCTGGAGGTAGGTCGTATCCTCAATCTGCCCCTCTGAATCGTACTTGACGACTTTAGCTACGTACTGGACTACTTTGAGGCTATTAGATATTGATTCACTGACTTTATTCACCTCCTTCACTTCAACAGGCGGACGTGAGTCTCCCGTTGCAGCGGCGAGGCCTGTAAACCCGGTAGCCGCCGTCCCGGTAGCAACTGCGCCTCCAATTCCTCGCAGGACGCCGCGGCGAGAGGCCACCTGCTTGTCGTCCTTTCCACTTGGCTGCTTACTGTGGTCTGACATCGCATCAAGTAGTACTGGTCGGAATCATATCACATCAACTAACGATAAAACGCCCATAGACTGACACAGTCATCGAGGATTGACCAAAGTGTCAGATTGCATTCTGTCTTCCGCTTTTTAGACTGGACCCAGTCGTTATGCTACTGAAACGTGCGATTTCTGCCATAGACCAGCACAAAATCACGCCACCTCACTTTTCAGTCCTAATTAAACACTACCAACTAAACACGACCTACCTAACAGACAGAAGAATATTGGTTGAGCCCTGCTTGACAACCGAACGATGTCGACCCGGAGTACATGACAAATATCGCGCCGTCGCGCCCACTGCCCGTCCTCAGCAGGTCGGTCAAGCGTGAGTCGATTCACGAGTTCGTCACGGGCGACGAGCTGCCGGACGGACGTCTCCCGCCAGCCCAACCGTGGGTCGTACAGCCGCTTCTGGAACACCGTCCCCGACCCTTGCGCGATGTACTGTGTGCGCTTCGTCCCGACGAGCGTCGTTGACGTGTACTCCACACCAACCGGTTCGCGCTTGAGCGCGGTGATGATTCCTTCGACGAATCGCTCGATCGCGAACCTGCCGAGGTCGTTCGGCACGCGAAGTTGGAGTGGTGTGCGGGGATACTGTTCAGGTTCGAGCTCTGCCTCGAGACGCTGTCGGCCACGTCGCTCGTCGTCTTCGTACATGGTTACTAAGGAGGCTCTCTACTGCCCCTCCGCCCCTCACGGGGGCGACAAACCTGCCCGGCGGTGAGACGCGATGTCGAGGGTATCCGTCTGCATTCCGAGTGTTCAATAGTCGGGCGGGTGAGATGCTGATAGCGAATGGAATTCGGGTATCAGAACGTGAACGTCGACACGGGCAACGAGTCGACACTCCTCCACTTCACGGCGGCGAACGGCACCGACGCACACATCCTCGTTGACGCCGGCGCGGACGTTGACCTCGATGAGACGCTCGGCGACGACGAGTACCTGAACGCGATCTGTCTCACGCACGCCCACATCGACCACTACCGCTCGCTCGCCCAGAACCACCGCCATAACGCCCCGATTTACACCGCCGCCGATACCGCGACCGTCTTGCGGCGTGCGTTTCCCGAGATTGCCCAGCACGAGACACTCGGCGACGTCGACAGCGCACTTGACGCACTCACGCCAATCGACGACTGGACATCGATTCTCGATACGCTCGCCGTCCGCCCGGTCTCTGTCGGCCACACACCCGGTGCTGTCGGCTTCCTCTTCCGCGTCACCGACGAAACCCTCGACGGCGAACTCACACCATCCACGAAATACGTCCTTGCGACCGGCGACTTCACCACGCGTCCCTGCGCGGGCTACGCCGGCCTCACCGACGAACTGCCCGTAGATGTCGACGCCCTCCTCCTCAACGTCGCAACCCGTGATGACTACCAGACGACCCTCGACGATGTCCTTGAAATAATCCTTGAGCGCGCTTATGGCGGGTCGCGTACCGTCGTCGCGACGAGCGCGCTGACCGGTGTCCACGTCGGTGTTCTCCTCGATAGCCTCGTTGACGAAATCGGCCACACAGTCCCGATTCGGCTCGTCGGCCAGACAGCGAAACACTACCACAACCTCGACTACGACTGTCCCCACGTCACGGCGACACCGACGTTCGACGCCCCGAGCGACGTCCTCGAACCCGGCACGATCACGATTGGCGGCCCAGAAACGGCGACGACCGGGAGTACCGAGCGCTTACTGCAGGCGATCGATGAGGATGCAGGTGCGGCGTTCGTCCAGCTCACGACCGGCTCTGGGACTCCAGTGTCGACAACCGCCTGCTCGACCTACCACGCCACCCTCATCAACCATCCGTCGAGCGTCTGCATCGACGAGTTCGTCGCCGCGCTCGCCCCAACACAAGTCGTGGTCAAGCACGCCTCTGGCCGGACACTCAACCGGTTCCAGAAACGCTTCGACCGCTGCTTCACCTGGGGGACCGACGACGAGCATCGACACACGCTCTACGCGGATGGTGAGTGGACTGCACCGGGCTGGCTTCACGAGGACACCATCCAGCGGATTCGGATGCGCCACCGCGACGCCGAACAAGACCAATCACCCATCTCGGACGCCTCGTTCAGCAGCCTCACCCACGACGACGTCAACCCAGCGGCGGAGGGTGTCGATGTCGACTACTTCGTCGAGCGGTTCGCTGGTACGGACGCCACCACCGAGTCCCCGACGGAGCCGACAGCCGACGACTCGATACGGGCTACCGGAGAGCGCCCACAGCCACAGGATGAGCCCACCGAACCCACGTCCGAATCCTTTGAAGATGCCGTCCTCTCGCGACTCGACACCATCGAGGCCCAGCTCAGCGAGGACGACCGTCACGTCACGGCCCGCGTCCTCAGTAGTGACGGCGACACCTTCCTCCAAGTCCTCGACGATGTCGACCTCGAGCCCGGCGACGTCGTCAACCTCCAAATTACGCATCCGGAGACAGAGACCGAGTCGTCCGGTGAGTAGGGTGTATGGTAGTCTCCCCCTGTAGGGTATGTACAGAAACTCGGGATGAGACAACTCCCCTATAGATTAACCAACACATCCTCAGATAGTGGGCGACAGAAAGCATTTATCGCGCTCCAGTGTACGGGCTGAGCATGCAGTCGTGGCCGCTGGTTGGAAAGCCACGGCTGACGCTGAACTCCTCCGACGCGAACTGCGTGCCGCACGCGACGAACTCGTCCGGAAACGCACCGACGAGGGCGACCCGATGACGGCGGCGAGCCAGCTACCGTTAATGCCCGAACGCGACGACGAGTTCCTCCCCCTCGCACTCATGAGCGTCACGGACCTCGAAACACATATCGAACGGCTTGAGCGCGACCTCACCGACCTCGAGAACGGCATCACCGACCTCGATGACTAACCCACCCCACGCTCACTCGCGATGAAGGTCTACCCGAAAATTCCACGCTACGACCATCCCGTCGTCCCCGACGACTTCTTCGCGGCGGACGACCTCGTGGTCGTCGAGAAATTCGACGGCAGCGCCTTCCGCTTCACCCTCTACGACGACCGCTATGCCGACGCCTACCCGGACACCGTCGTTGAGGCTGCGGACGGCGACGGCAGCCTCGTCTACGGAACACGCAAATCCATCATGGGCTGCCACCGTGATCCACTCGCCGAGACCGACGGCGCGCTCCACCGAGCAGTCCGCTGTCTCCGCAACGGCATCGACACAAACGCACTCCGAGCACTCCACGAGGAGTACGCCAGCCCGCTTACCGTCTACGCGGAAAACCTCGTCTACTCCACCCTCGACTACGGCCATACCGAACGCGACCTCCCCGCCCTCGTGGGGTTCGACATCCTCCCCTACGACCAGATCGAGACATATACACCACCCGGCAATCCCTATGCGGAGACGTTCACGGGATTCCTTGAGACGTCTACGGCGTGGCGTGCGCTCGATCGACTCCGCGACGAAGACACCCCATCCGAGTATGCGTTCGTTCCGGCGACCATCCTTGAGGAGGACAGCACAATCGATCCCGACACCTACGATATCCCACCATCGTCGCTTACGGCAGACGTCGACGCTGAGGGCGTCGTCGTGCGGAGCGACACCCACGAGCGACGTGTGAAGATTGTCCGCGAGGAATTCCACGAGCTGAACCGCGCCCAGTTCGGCCAGAATCCAAGCGAGGCCGAGACGGGCGCCGAATACCTCGTTGCGACCTACTGCACGCCTGCCCGCATCCGCAAAGAAGTTCGGACAATGGTCGTCGAGGACGGCCGCGAGTTCGGCCTGCATCTCGCCGACGACCTCTACCCACGCGTCGTGGAGGACATCTGGGCCGAAAACTACTCCGAGATCATGCAGCTCGACAGACCACTCGTTCCCGGCGACGTCTATCCGCTCGTCGCCGAGCGATGTGTCGCCGAACTCCGCAAACTCCAGACGAACGCCACCCTCAACAACGCCGACCCCACCACGATCTGGCAATATCTCACAGACTGATGACCGAGTATCCCCGTGACGAGATTAGCCAGCGCGGTGGCGACCCCGAAGCGATCAGTGACCGCTATCGCGACCAGAAGCCGGACTCCATCTCCGTTTCGTGGACTGGCTTCCTCAACACCATCCAAAACGAGGACACCACAATCGAATATATCAACGCGATTCAGGAGACACTCGCGACGCTCAAACGTCGGAAGCGTGAGCGGGACACCGTCATGCCGATTTCTGCGTTGTGGGAGACGGACGCCCAACAGCAGTTGATCACGGAGTACGCGTTCGCGATTCCGACCCGGGAGGCACTCGACTACCTCATCAAGCAGGGGCCACTCGTCGAACTCGGTGCGTGGACGGGCTACTGGGCGTACGAACTCGACAAACGCAGCGGCGACATCACCGCCTACGACATCGACCCCATCCTCGACCCGTGGTTCCCGGTCCAGTCGGGTGATCAAGACGTCCTTCTCGAGTACGGCAAGGCGGAGACGCTCGTGCTCTGTTGGCCACCAGTCGGCCCGATGGCCTACGAGTCACTCCTCCTCCACGACGGCGACGTCATCTACATCGGCGAACGCCCCGGTGAGGGGTTCAAGGCGTTCGGGGATATGCGGTTCTTCGACGTCCTTGACGCCCGCTACGAACACGTCACCCAGATCGACTTGCCGAGCCACCCCGGTGCGAAAGACAACCTCCACCACTACCGGCCGCTCGACTGAACGTGCACGGACGTCCGAACGGCTCTGACGAGTACGATGACGATATCGGCGTGACTTCTCCCACGACTTCAGTCCTGTCTCTTACCCATAAGTCTCAGGAGTGCAGTTCGTATCCCTCCGCCCAGGTCTGAAGTTTCTT
>NZ_BAAABL010000002.1:0-33076 GCF_039520965.1 Halarchaeum salinum | reverse complement strand
GGTCACAGTTCGCAGAGATTCGGCGCTTAGAGGTCGAGATTATCCGGCTGCCGATGTGATCGACTGAAACTAGGAATCACTACCGTAGCCTGAAAAGTGCCGACCAATGGAAAGAGTCTATCATAGACGGAGCGCGAGCAATCATCCGCAGTCTACGCGACGCGAATGTTATTGTCGAAGCGAATGGAAAGCTACACGCTCGGAGGGCAACGCATCCGCAGCCCTCCTTTTCATTTTGATCTTTAGTGCTGAGAGGAGTGATCTCTAAGCTCGTGAGGTGGTCGTATCGATCGGTCCGGGCACCCGGCTGCGTACCAATCAGACAGACGCGCAGACATCCTACCCTCCGAAGCCGAGAAGATCGCGGATGCCGTGTCGGCGAGGAACGTCTTGGTGGAGTTCGAGCGGGCGTCCGTCTCAATCACCCCCCGACGAGTAGAACACGCCGAATTTCTGGGGTTTCACCCCCTTGTCGCGCAGATTCTGTTTCACCCACCGAAACCCGAATCTCGTCGTGCAGTTCGTTCTCCGCTTAAATCTGCGCGACCCGGCTCTACGTCGATTTCCGTCCGTCAGATCGCGTTCTGCACCTCCAAAATCGTCCAAAGGAAGGGCGGGGTACAGCGAGCACCCCCGGTGCTCGACGAGAGCGGGAATGAGCAAAAAATCGTCGCTAGGAGGGTTCCGTCGATATCGGGCGGTTCACACTCCGTCGAGCGGGTTCTCTCCCACTCTCGTTTCATCGATTCTCGCCGAATACCCCGATTATCGGCTTAAATCTGCGCGACGGGGGTTCTCCGTGCTTCTGTGGCCGTGAAAGACGGCTGTATATCGCCGAAATCGGCCACAGGAACAGGCGATATGCAGGCTGCAGACGCCGGGGAGAACCACGAATTCTCCATATTCGGGTTCGGACGGAACGCGACGTCGAGACTCGGCGAGAGACGGGCTACGCACCGCTCTGGCGTTTCATAATCGAGTCGAATCCCCGGTAGTAGAGGTGAAAAAGGTGATTTTGGTTCCGGGGGTCGACGCGTGGCGGCGGAGTGTCTGTGAGGAGAGGGGCTACGCGAGTTCGTCGAGAATCTCGCGGTCCTCGTCGATAATCTCTCGCACGCGCTCGCGGTGCTCCTCAAGGTCGTCTTTCTCGGCGTGTTCCTGGCTCATTGTGTGTGTATAGGGGATCGTTTGATTTGAATCTTCTCACGGGACTACGGCTCGAGGCGGTCCTCATCGATTTGGCCGGTTTCCAACCACTCAGCGATTTCGTCGACGTCGTACCGGCGAATCTTCCGCAAGACGCGGGGAACGTTCGGGCCGCGGTCAGGTGGTTCCTCGCCGTGGTCTAGGAGGAACTCGCGTGTCGTCACCCAGGCCGTCCGTTTGTTACCGTCCTCGAAGACGTGCGCGGTGACGAGTTTCCGAAGGAGGAAGGCTGCTCGCGGGTAGAGCCCCTCGACGTCCTCGCCTTCCCGGAGTAGACGCCGGATTTCGAGACGTGGCGACGCCACCCGTGCGCCGGTGTACTTCAGGTCGTAGGCAGCTTCAATCTCCTCGTGCGTCGCGACGATTTCCTTTGCTTGGGGATACGGTGGCGACGTCGTCACGGCTCCATCGCGTCAAGCGCGTCTTGAAGCGTCTCGGCGTCGGCACCGTTCGCGCGATCGACGAGCTCGCGACGAAGTTGTGCCTCTTCCTCCTGTTCGTCGAGACGATCCGGCCACGGTCGCCCCTGCACCTCGATCCAGAGACCGTACATCGCACCCTCGGGGAAGTGAATGCCGACGTGGTCGCCGCCGTCTGTGGTGACGTCGAGTACCCAACCGTCCTCGAGCTTCGAGCTCGGGCCGTAGTTGCACGCGGTCTGGTCGTCCTTGGCGACGTACTCGCGGTGTTCGTTCGCGAGGAGGCGGTTGATAACGTCGTTAAACGAGTCTCCCGGGTATTTCTGCCCGCTCAGGTCTTGCCACGTCTGCCGCGTCACCTCTATCGAAGTCTTCTCTGGCATAGTTGCTATAGTGGAACTAGCCACCATAGTTTTGGTGTTGTACGATAGACGTGTGAGTAAGCACGTGGCGACATCGTCGAGAAGACGACCGGTACTGGAACGCCGGCCGCGTGCGCCCACCAACTTGAGGCTGGTTGAGAGAAAGTAGCGTGGTACCGTCTTTTCTGACCTGTATCGGATTCTCTATTTCCGGTTGCCCTAATCGCGGAAGTTTAGTAAAAAGGTTTTTCCGCGTCGCCGAGAAAGAGGAAGGTGAGGACGCGGACCAGGCCCGCTGGGTTGAACCCTCGGGACTGATCCGGCTAGGAACGTGGGGTAATGGCCTACGTTCTGTTGACGTCCGCTCTACGGTCCTAATCCGTTGAGGAGGTACTCCTGTAGCGTCTGCGACTCGAGTATCCGGACTGTGTTCTGCCATTGTGACGCGACGTCGTGAGACTCATCACCAGTATATCGACCTTTGATCCACGCAGCGACACGGGTCTGCTCGATCCTGCCATACGACCCGGTGAGCCCCTTGATCTGATAGAACGGGAGGGGTGAGGACGTCGCGTCGCGCCAGTCGCGGTTGAACCACACCACAGAGTCGTAACGCTCGGTGGGCTGCTCTCCTGCGTCCATCTGTGCTCGAACGTAGCCCGCGATGTAGTCCGCCGCCGCAACCTCGGGATACGTGAGGTCTGCGGACGGGAATCCTGATACGTATACACTCCCGAAGGCAGACTGAAACGACGGACCGATAATTTGGGCGGCCTGTGTTCGGAGGTGCTCCTGCGATCGACCGTACATGCTGGCAGCACCATCTGGAAGCAGCACCGCGTCACCGCGATAGGACTCGGCTTCTGTGATCATCTACTTCGCCAGTATGCAGACCGCTGCAGCCTGATGGTGGATAGTCTCTTGATCGTATCCAACGGCGACTCGCCACGGGACAGGTAGAGTCTCGTCACCGCTTGACCACAGAGTTATTACGGCCTATTGCGTTCTATTACACATGCCCATCAGTATCGATCGGTTCGACGACGAACCCGCGGATGCCCTCAACCTCCAGGAAGGGACGCACCCGTATCGGCTTCTTCAGTTCCTCGCGGACCACAGCGACCAGGCGTTCACGCAGACAGAACTCCACGAATCGACGGGCATCAAGCGCGGGAGCATCGGCGCTGCGCTCTCCCGCTTGGAGGACCGCGGCCTCGTTCGACACCGCGGGCGGTACTGGGCCATTGCAGAGGACGACCGACTTGCCTCGTACGCGGCGCAGGTGAACGCCAGCTCCGCCTCGACGACGGACGACTACTACGGCGACGGGGAATGACGGACGTCTTCGAGCGCGGCGCGGTTGTGAAAGGCCCGGATCTCCTCGCAGATCACGACTCTAGGCCGTACGTCTGCCTGAGCGACCGCACTCATCCGTTCCACGACGAGGAAGCGCTCTACGCGGCCGCGACGACGACGCGGCGAGCGGTCGCCATCCCGCTCACCGACGACGACTTCGTTTCGGGCGGCCTGCCGCGGGAGAGCTATGTGAATCCGTGGACAGTCGTCACGATTCGGCATGCGGACATGGCGCGTGAAGAGGGGCGTCTCGTCGAGGCGACGACGGAGAAAATCGCTACCGAGGCTGCTGGCTATCTCGGTATCCGCTGAAAGCGCCGTCTCGCGTCCTTAACCAACAGTCAGCTGCGGGCAGCCGAGTCTGTTGGTTAAACCACTCTGGTGACGTCGAGATGCGTCAAGGGACCGGCTACGCACCGCTCCGGCGTTTCATAATCGGGTTGAATCCCCGGTAGTAGAGGTGAAAAGGTGGTTTTGGTTCTGGGGTCGACGCGTGGCGGCGGAGTGTCTGTGAGGAGAGGGGCTACGCGAGTTCATCGAGAATCTCGCGGTCCTCGTCGATAATTTCTCGCACGCGCTCGCGGTGCTCCTCAAGGTCGTCTTTCTCGGCGTGTTCCTGGCTCATTGTGTGTAATAGGGGGGCCAGAGAGGGGGCGAGTATATGCGCGGTCGTACTCTCACGGGTCTGCCATCTACATGCATCTCCTCGTGGGAGGGGTTTGGTGGTGTCGAATACCTATGCGAGGAGCGTTGAGTGCTTCGCTGGAGGGTGTGCATCTTCCGGGAGGAACAGGCGTCCGCGCCTCGTAGCTATTAATTGTCACGAGAATCACTTAAACGCCGAATGAGTTAGTGGTGGCTGGCCCACTCGGGAGCGTAGAAGACGACGCACGGCCGGGAGAAGGCGTGATAGTGCGAAACGGGCACCACGGCGAACTCGAGCTCCCATGCCGTGGCGAACTCCACGACGTCGAACCAGCTATTCCGTATCTGCTTACCGTCCTCGCCGACGCCAGTCTTCGACACTGAATAGACGGAGATTCTTCTCTAGATTTAATACACGTAAAGGGAGCTACCAAAAACTGTTAAGGCTGACAGTCCTATACGTCTGTATAGACCATGTCCGCTGACAAACGCCTTCCGGTAACCGAGGAGACGCGGAAGGAACTCCACGATCTCAAGGAGCCCGGCCAGACCTACGACGATCTTCTCAAGGAACTGGCTCAGCAGCGCCGCCGACAGGAGTTGGAGCAGCGCTTCCAGGAGTTGGAGGAGGCGGACCGCGACGAGCTGACGTCTCTCTCGGATGTCTGAGTACGACGTCCTGCTCGCCGACCAACCGCGTGAGTTCCTCGACGCTGCCGACGAGAAGACCAAACGGATCTGTACGGAGAATCTCGGCTACCTCGCAGACAACCCGTACCCTGGACGGGGCCGTGGAGACAAGGAGAAGCTTCCTATCGACGGCGACCGAGACCGTTACCGGCTGCATATTTCTCGAACCTACACGGCCATCTACACCGTCTTGGAGGACGAGAAAGAGGCACGCGTGCTGGAGATCGTCTCTATCGACGAGGCACACAAGCGATACGGTTTCTGAATCCCTGTTCCAAACACCTCGGTCGGCCCTGTAGATCTGCGCCGGGTGCGGGGGTGGGTCAGAGTTCCTCGATGAGATTCTCTAGGAGCTCGTCGTTCGTGATGTCGAAGGTCCAGGAGTGGCTACTGGAAGCCTGCTTGATCACGTCAGCGACGGTCTCTTTCGGGACATCGAAGTGCATCTGGTGGTCCCACCCCCAGCAGGTGAGGACGTACGCGAACCCGTGAGAGGTGCGATAGCGCGCAATCCAGACAGTCACCTCTGGGTTGTCCCCGTGCTGGAGGACGACGTCGGGATTCGCATCCTCTCCGGCCCAGGTGGGCTCGGTCAGGTAGTCTCCGAGAGCTTGGCTGAGCGGCTCGATTCCTTTAGCTCGAACGGAGCGTACATCGGATCCGGGTTGTCTAGGTCGTCGGGCTCTCGCAACGTCGGGATCTCGTCTTCAGTATTGAGTCGGTCTGACAAACTCGACATACACTTCCGAGAGACACTGCACCGGCGAAAAGGGTGCCCAGACGGCCACGAAAGGTTGGTGTTTCCATATACGCCTCTATTTTGAGTTCAGATGTCTCTGCTGGGCAGGGCTCTGTGCTCAGGCTACTGCCTTCGCTACTTATGGAATTCGAGGAGAGTGATGTTGATGCTCACATCCCGCTTGGCGTAAGCTACAGAGAACGCCAGCAGAATGATGAGCGAAAACACCCCGAATCCGATAAGCCCTGCTAGTGAGGGGCTGATAGCTTGCAGAATCATAGTACTGTATCCGCTATTTGTTCTCTGATTCGTCGTCGGCTTCCCGGCCTTCTACGATCTCTTCGACGACTGTGGCTGGATCTTTGTCGTCAGAACCGATTGGCTCGCTTGGAGACGAGGTGGTGTCCTGGGCCTCCGACTCGGGGTCATCAGTCCAAGGCTCCCATTTTCGAAGAAGTCTGATGCGCTCCTTGTACTCCGCTGGAATGGCGTCCTTGTACTTCTCTGACTTCCGCTCCCATCCGCGAGCGACAGAGACCCAAGATTCAGACGACCGCTCCTCCCAGTATTGACGTGGGAGATCGTCGGGTGCTGTCGGTTCCGGGAGTGCAGGGTCACGGTTCCGAACTTCCGACTTCACAGGTACCGGTTCGCTGTCCAGCAGGTCGCGTACAGTTCCTTTCACGGTGTTTAGGTCACTCATCGAAATCCCGTGTTTTTCTCGTATCTCACGGAACTCTTCTGAACGACGAACGAGATCGTCTAATTCCTCTGCACCTTCACGGTAGTACTCATCAACGAGGACGGCGGCGGTCCCCAGTGCGACTTTGGTGATGCTCTTCTGGTTCCCGAACCGGTCAAGGTCGAAGCTCTTGACAGCGGTAACGACGTGCTGCCTCTCTTGTTTGCTCAGGGGGAGCGAGGAACAAATCCCCTGCGCAAATCGTTCCTTATCCCGCTCTGTTTCGCGCGCGCTATGTTCGCTGTCAGACCGGTGCCGTCCGTCGTGATGCTCCCGGAGACGTTCAATCTCTGGATTATCGTCTGTCTCGTCACCGATTCGTGTCGCCGCCGGCGTTTCGAATCCCGTATAGTCGTACCCCTCATCGCTTCTGGGGTTGTCTTCCCGGGAAGCGATGAGGCTATCCTCGCCGGGGACTCGGCCCGGTTCTGTGTGTCTGCCAGCCCACCGCTTCTCCGGGGCTATGGAATCGCTCGTTCGTGAACCTCTATACCGTGCGCTATCGTTTTCTTCGTTTGGCATAGTTACCACTCTGAGTTGACGTAGTGTTGCGGTTGAGGGATGGCAGACCGAGTGCTACAGTGACGACTGGAAGTGTAGCGGACGGATGGAGAGCTACGCGAATGACGAGCGCATCTCTCAGAAGGGTGATCTGCCGTAAAACGATCGGAACGCCGTAGCGTCCCTCCTCTCATATACCCGTATTGGTGCAAGAGTCACTTAAAGAAACGCCAGTCCTGTGATTTTCCCACTTGATTTTGGGATGAATCGCTGGATGAGGGAAATACAGCACTCGTAATTCACGAAGATACAGGGGGTAATCGCCCTTAGGGATAGATGTCATGTCAGACCCGAGGACGAGCATCACGCTGCGGGAGAACACCGGGAAGAAGCTACGCGACCTGAAGGAGGCGAGCAACGCTGGAACTTGGGACGACTTCTTCACGGGAATCGTCGAGGAGGAAGAGAATATAGAGGTCAACTTAGATGACCTGAACACCGTCGAACTAGAGAAAACCGAGAAAGCCCAAGAGACTCGGGCGATGGCCATCGGCGTCCTCGAAGCGATGCAGCGGACGGGCATTAAGGAGGATGTCCTCGATCTCATCGAGGAGTTGCGGAAGACCGAGATGGTCGAAATGAACAAGCGCGTTGTCCAGCATATCCTTCAGAAAGCGAAGTCAGGTGAGGCGCTGAACGAAGCAGACCGGGCGCTACTTGACATGGTCGTCGAAATCGAGACTCAGCGGGACAGTGGCCCTGAAGTTGGTAGCGTCATTGCGGAGGGGCTTTTCGGCGAAACGGAAGAGCAGACCGCTGAACAGACCACTACGAGGACCGATGCCGTTCGGGAGAGCTCGACAGAGGAGACATCGATAGACCTAGACGAATCGATTTTCACCGGCGTCGAAGACGCAGAGAGAAGCGACATAGGAATTGACACGCAAGACAGCGATGCCGAGTGAAGCGACGTATGAACTGGTGGCGAAGAATAACTTCGTCGTGGCCAAAATCCTCGGTACGATCGTCGCACTAACCACCATGTACAATGCCCCCAAGCAGGTTATGGTTGGGGCCCTAGTCGTGCTTACGGTGGTGTTTTCGACAGTATCTACGTACGCCTGGATGTCGCGTTAACGGCTGTCGATGCTCTTCTCGGTTTTCGCGCTACTCGTATTCGCTGAACCAGTCCGGAGCGCCCGTATACTCTGCCCAGCAGCGCTTGTGGCACGGCTCACCTCGGGCGTTCGGTATCGCGCGGTCCAAATCCACCATCTCACCACAGAGATCGCACTCGGCGCGGTGGCCCATCTGCCGCGCCTCGACGTCGAGGTCTTTCACCTCGATGTACAGCTCGTGCAGCGCCCGTGGGGTGAGCCGGACCAAGATCTTCTCCCGATCATCTTGGTCTCGCTTCTCTGGTGTGTAGGTGAGGACCCAGTCCTGCCCTTCTTCACCGTCGCCGGCGGGGCCGAGGGAGATCGTCTGCGCCAGCTCGTCTGGGATGTAGTGCCACTCGTTGTCTGCGAACCGCGGATAGTGTCCTTCCGGCCGTGGGTTCTGAGGGTCTACGTCGTGATTGTGACTCATTGGTCGTTGTCCTCGCTTTCCTCGGGAAGCGTGAGTTCGTCGATGAAATCGGCAGCAATGTGTGCCAGCTTATTCACGAGGCGTTGTAGGCCGTCTGGCAGGCTGCCGAGGTTGATCGTGAGATTATACTCAGTATCGGGGGCAAACGTGATATCGATGCTGTCAGCGGTCTCTGCTGGCCTTTCGCTATCGTCGTCCGTCATACCGCTCCACCTTCCTCGGTCCAGTGCCGGACGACGTCACCGTTGTCAAGAGAGAGGCTGCCGTCACGTTCGGCGCGTTCGCAGGCCGCTATCAAGAACGTGAATCCTGCTCGCATCTCCGTCCTCGCAGTGAACACCCGGGAGTAGGCGCGAAGAAGACGCCACCGACGCCATCGCGTCCGGAGTTCCTGTCGGAGGTTGTAGAGCGTCATGCTCGCCCCATCCGCTCGAACTCCCGGCTCGACGTGCGAGATTCGAGACCGTCGAGAAAGTCTCTGAGGACGCCGCGTACCTCCCTCGACATTCGTTGAGTGCATCTCCCGTCTATTAGAACACTTCCAGATACTTCTCGATCACGTCGCGCTCGTCCTCCGTCAAGTCGAACAGGTCGTACACCGTCTCGTCGATCTCCGCTTCCAACTCCTCGATGTTCGTCTCCTCGACAGTCCGACGGTCGGCTTCCAGTGCCTCTATGAGTTCCGCCACGCCGTCGCGAGAGCGTGGAATCGGGATCGACTGCTCCTCACCCTTCTTCATGTTTCGTCCGTCCACGGCGGCGTGAACGTACTGTGCCCGGAGCTTCTGCTCCTCCTCATCGCCTCTGTCCATGAGTGGCGACGTAATCTCGTCGGAGCGTCCAGCCGTTACCGCGAAGCGACCGTCGTCCAGTTCCTCCACGTCGGCGTTCACCGGATACCGGCGCGTCTGCCACTCGTAGTCGATGTAGCCGAGGTTGCCGTCGAAGTCTCCGAGATAGGCTTCGGGGAAGCGTTCGAGCTTGTTTTCGAAATCAAGTGTTTCACCGATATTCTCGGCCTCCTGTCGTAACTCCTCAAAGTACCCTTTCTCATCTGTAACTATACAAGGCACTTCCCCTACGTATTGGGTGAGGTATTCGTAGTATCCGCCGGCCTTGATAGCCGCTATATGCTTGAAGTAGTAGTCCAACACCGATGAATTCAGTTGTGCCGTCATCTCCTCTGTCTGCTCTTGATAGGGTTCTTCCAGAAGGACAGAGTATGGAGTGGTGAAATACCAAGTTCCTCCAACATCCATCATATAAGTCGCCTTGTTAGCGATTTTTGCCATGATGATCTTGGGACGTTCAAACTTGGTTAGATTCTGAGGCCTACTGTAGCCATACCAGCCACTTTCTCCTCTACTCGACCGGCCTTCAAGCGCCTCCCGATATTCTGTTAGATAGTCCCACGTCTTGGGCAGATTCTCGGAGAGATAATCCTCATCCATTAGAACAGCTTCCTCACCGG
Source organism: Halarchaeum salinum (assembly GCF_039520965.1). Taxonomy (NCBI): domain Archaea; kingdom Methanobacteriati; phylum Methanobacteriota; class Halobacteria; order Halobacteriales; family Halobacteriaceae; genus Halarchaeum; species Halarchaeum salinum. The sequence continues at coordinate 23,355 of NZ_BAAABL010000002.1, read as the reverse complement.
CATCTCCGGATTCTAACGAATAGGGATGGACGATATGAAGCCCACTCCAGTTCACCTGCCACCGCTCTACCTCTTTACCGTCAATAAAGGGACGGAGAACGTCTGTTTCTATCTCGTACTCTTTCTGTGTTCCCGTAGGTCGTATTGTGACAACACCTCCAGAGTCGTCAGAGGTCACCCGGTCAGCGTCAAGGACTTCGACAACAAAGATGCCCTTTGATCCAGTCATTATCCCTTGGAATACGGCTTCTGTCACCTCACGCACACGAGCATCGGAGTTCGACTCTATTTTCTTGAAGACCTCCCACTCGCGCTCCGGCATTAGAGGCCACCGTTCGGTAGTTAGGCGGCTTTGCGGGAACTCGAAAATGTCGAGATACTCGTCGCTGTAACCGGGTTCTGACAGATGCTCTCGAATACTCGTAACAACGGCATCGTCCAGATCGCGCCCACTTTCTTGGTTTATATCGCTCTTGACACGTCCACACCGAATACTGTTGGAATCCCTTGCTGAGGCATCATCTTCCGCACGGAGGATGACTATTGCTGGATAGTTGGTCGCATCCTTGAACACGCCCGAGTCACGGAAGTCCTGTACTTGTTCAATCGCCGTTCTTGACTGGATAACCTCGCGAAGTCCCTCCCCGTATTCGGTTACCATATATTGATTCGGCGTAATGTAGCCAAGCTTACCCTGCCCGGAGAGCCAATCAATTCCTCGTTCGTAAAACGGACAGTAGAGATCAAATTGGCCGCTTGCCGAGGAATAGAGTTCTTCAAGCAGACGCTTCTGTTCGCTCGGGAGATTCTGAGTACTAACGTAAGGCGGATTCCCGACGACGTAGTCGTACATCATGTAGTTCTTGACGACGAGAGCGAGAACGCTGTCCTCGAACATCTTGAACAGCCGTCCGTCGCCGTGATCTTCACGGAGATACTGCACCGTGCCGAGAATGTCGTTGACGTACGGCTCGAAGAAGTCCTCGACGCCGTCGTACTCCTGTGAGGTGTAGCGGTGAATCCCTTCATCGAGGCCGCCGAGATACGTCCATTGGCTCTCGTGCATATGGTACTTCACCACGTCGAGAACACCCTGCAAGGCGGCGTAGTACTCCCCGAAGTTCCGAACCCCGGCGTTCACCTTTGCGGTGTCGTACTTCGGCATCCGGACGCGCTGAACGAGGAAGCCATCCTCCCGTTCCGACTCGGCCACTTCGTCTTCATCAACCTCGATGGGGAGTGGCACGGGAATCTTCACGTCCTCGCTGTCCTCCGTCACAGAGTCGAGCGTCATCTGCGTCTGCCCCTCGTCACCGAGGTCGATACCGGTCAGCTCGCGCTCGTTCCGCAGGGAGTCCGTGCGGAAGATCGGCAGGCGGCGAATCGTGAAGTCCTCGTCGCCGCGTTTCGCTTCGCGGTACTCGGGGAGGATGGCGACCATGAAGCGAATTTGGGCCATCAGCACAGCGAACGGGTGAATGTCGAGGCCGACGATGTGCGGGCGCGTGCAGAGTTCCGCGATGGCTTCTGCCCAATCCGGGTCGTCGTCGTACCGCCGCACGTCCTCTAGATAGCGCTCGACGGCCTCAACGAGGAACGTTCCGGAACCACAGGATGGGTCGATGAGGCGCTCCTCGGAGACGCCCACGTCGTACTCGACGCCATCCATGATGTAGTCGATGACTGGCTGTGGCGTGTAGAACTCGCCGAGGGCTTTGCGCGTTTCGGGGTCGAAGTAGCGCTGGTAGAGATCGCCGAGCGGGTCGCCCTCGATTTCCGCGAAGTCGAACTTCAGGACGGCGAAGGAGACGTGCGCGATGGCACGACTGAAGCGCTCGCGCGTCGCTGGACTCACGCGGGTCACGTCACTCCCTTCCTTCGCGACACTCTCGAAGCGGCTATACGGGTCAGCGTGCTGGCTCGCCGTCTGCTCGCCGTAGCCGTCCGTCCACCAGATGAAAATATCGTCCTCGAACAGACTCTCGACGAGCTGGTTTCGCATATCCTCGATCATCCCGTTCGCCGCGATGGGATACGCGTCGAGGTCGATGCTTCCCGAGAAGCCGCCGAGTTCGTCGAAGTAGCGACGAAGCCCGCGTTCGGTGGGGAAGAAGTCGTGGTCGTCAGTTGCCTTCGCGAGCAGAAGTCGGGCGAGGAGAGCGTGACCGGACTCCAGACAGAACATGAAGTCACGGAGTGACTGCTGGCCGTCGATGAATGGCTCCCACGAGTCGGGTGTCTCGTCGGGTTCGCTCGCATAGCTCGCCTCCCAGAAGTCGTACGCGCCCTTCACGAACTTCGCCTCCTGTTCGTCTCGGAGTTCGGTGAGCAAGTCCATCATCGCCGTTACGAGGTCGGCGAAGGGGCTGTCCTCCTCCAAGCGGAACGTCTCGAAGAAGTGTTCCCGCCCGAGTTCGCCGTCAAGTTCCACTTCATCGAGGCGGTTGAGGAAGTCGTTGACACTCGTTGGGTCAGTAATGTCCCACTCGGGTTTGCGGAGTGCGGCTTCGAGATCGGCGGCGTCGCTTTCCGTCACGTCTTCGAGGTGAACGGAGAGGAGTGGCTCACGTTCTCCGCGACGGTAGAGGCGAAGTCGCTCGCCGTTCGTGAGGACACCGTAGTCGGCTTTCAGCTCGTTCACGTAGTGGAACAGCTGGTCTTCGTTCGGTGCGAGGTCGCGACCCGTCGTCTTGAACTCGTACACGGCGGTGACGGACTCGTTACTGTCGAGGGTAACGTAGTCCGGACGACGGTTGTCGGAGAGCGACCATTCGCTCCGCAGGTCGTGGCCTGCGCCATCATAGCCGAGACGCGTGTAGAAGTCTTCGTTGAGGAAGGCGTTCTCGGCGTCCTTCTCGCTCATGTCCTCGTCGAGGCGAGAAGCGATTCCGTGAAGGGCGTCGAGAATCGCAGACGTATCCGGCATACTTACCTCAAATCAGTCAGCCATCAAAAATACTGCCGTGTTGAATAGTGGCTTCTGAGCGGAGAAAATGCTATCCTCATTTTCCCGTGACCCTCTGAGAAGTGTTATTCGAAGGGATCCTCATTCAGCGTCGAGGGATGAACGGGAATATCCTCTAACCCGTAAGTGTTCAGCACATCATCAACTAAAGATTCCAGCCAACCACCCGCCACTGGCGAAATATACACCTCCTCAATCAATTCCGAAGTGTCCACAGCAACAGACATCCCTGGCGAAGACTCCTCAGCAACTCTATCTGTGAAATCTTCGTTAATACGGACACCATCAGGTGACTCAAAATCAGAGATAACCCCCCGAAACTCTGACTCCGGCTCAAAACTCTCCCGCTTAAAGAAAAAGGGAGAAATACGGTTTACCGTGATATCCGCAGTGTTCGAATAATCAATATATTCTACCTGCCCACTCACAACCTTCGAACCAGTATCTAAAGCTCGTTCAAAACGGGAGGCAGTCGTCTTCACCGCTACCTCCTTTCCCTTCTGCTGATAGACCTGCCACATCGCAGCAGTCTCCTCAGAGGCCTCGTGCCAACAACTGATGTACGTCGAATTTCGCAGTGCATTATAGAACGCCAGAATAAACTCCTCTTGGTCAGATACTCGATCGGACACTCCATCAGCTATCTCTCTCAACTTCCCAGGCGGTAACGCACCCTCGTAGGAATCAAAGAACCCTGCAGCACGGGAAAACCAGAGAGCATCATTCTCCAAGATTGAAACAAACTGCGTGAAATCAATGTATCTCCACAACTCAGTATCTGATGCTGGTTGAGCAGGCTCCCACTTCTCATCAGGGAAGATATTATCCATAAACTCGAATTCACCAGTTCTTATCGCGTCTGTTAACCGGATCATCCATAAATTATAACGTATTCGACCTCCTCCCTTGGGTAGAGGCTTACCGTGAGTAAAGACGGTCAAAACCAGCAGCACACACAGACAGTATTCTCGAGGTTCAACCGTCTTGAGTCAGAACTGGACTGTCTACTCCTAGCTGTGAGGAACATGCTTGCGGACTACCGCAATTTTCACCCTGACTTCCCTATTAACCCTGGAGAGGACGCTGACGACGATGAAAACCCAAAAAAAGCTGCCAAAGACGAACTGAAAATATTGGCCGGACATCGATCCCGATTCGGCGGCAACTTCTCACAGCTGGAGGCCCGACTAAACGGAAGACTTGATGACACCTCGTTTGAAGCATACGCTGCAACCCAGATGGATCTTGACGGTCTGGGCGAGATTTTAGATACAGAAACCGCTTCGCTGCCACTGGTCGAACTCGATCCCGCATACTTCGACAAAATAGACGAGTACAACGTCCAAGCCGGGCAGTATGGGGCCAGCGAGACACCGATCCTGATCCCCATCCAAGTCGAAGACGACATCGTCATTTATTGGGACCCTCTAGCCGATTACTACGACAACGAAAACGAGGATCCAGTGGAAATGACCCTTAGCGAGACCACATTCCTCCGTCTCTGGAGTCGAGCAGCACGCGCCCGATGGACCCTCTGGCTCGACGGACAGGAACAGAAGAAGATGGCCGAGTTCATGGAAACAGACCAATGAGCATCCAAGAAACCAGAATCAGCGATGAATCTCTAACATTCCCAGCAGGTGCGGGGGAAGTGAGTATCAGGAACCGCATCGAAGGCCACCTTCGCTACCACTACAGTCGAAGGCTGTTCGTCCAAGACGTCGAAGAGTCAGAGGATGGTTACTACGTCAAAGTCGGGGTAGCGTATCCACGCGACGTTTCAGACTGCCGCAAACAGGACAACGTCCTAAAAATGGTAAACATTGGAGACGTCAAAACACTATACGCCTCCCCGATGGACGATGGCTACTACCGGATGAAACTCCCGGAACGAAGTGACCTTTACGACGCGTTCAAAGAGCGCCACAAAGACATCCTCACTAGGTTAGACTGGTCGATGGCCCGCGCTATCTACAGCAAGGTCTACAAACTCACCCCTGTCCGAAACCAGCTGAACTCAGTCATCGAGATAGTCGACTTCATCCGCCACGAAGCACCCGACACTGTTAGAAGACTAGAAAACGCACAAACCACCTCAAACACGAGAGACTACCTGGACGTCTTCGAGGAACTCGGATATGTTCGGATCGAGGACGGGACCATGTACCAAGGCCCGAAAATGGAATCCGCAGACATGCAAGGCCTCCAGGAAGAGGATATTATCGGGGACATTATCGACGAGGGCTACTACCTGCTCCGGCAGAAACTGGGCCTGGCGATGCTGAACCACTTCCCTAAGTTTGCCAACGCATACTACCTCAGCGCCCTCCGCCGCAGTGAACCAGAGCTGCACCTGAGTGTCGAGGATATCGCTGAGAACCTACAGGCCGAGTACCAGGATGACACCACGGACACCTGGAAACTCGGACGGAAACTGGACTCACTGCACGACGTTGGTGTCCTGAAATTCCAGGATAGAGAGGTCACCGGCCGAGAAGACGTCTACAACAGCGTCGAACCCAATATCCCCTCACTCGGATAGCACACTCTAACCGTTGATCAGCGATCGGGGGTATAGCTGTGAGTCAAGCTGATACCGGTGGCTGATTCATTCAGGTCCCCATTGGAGTGGTTGTTGCGACGATAGCTACGGTAGCGTCGTGGCCGGAACAATACTGTAACGCGCACTTCTCTGTGGCATTTGGCGCTGTAGGGTTCCCTGAGGAAGGTTGTGTGCCGGTTCGCCGCGCTCGGCGCGTGCCGCCGGTCGCCTGCTCATGGTTCACGGTGTTCACCGTTCGCGTCGCTTGCGACCGACCAGTCCGGGCGTGCGGGCGCTCTCCGCACCGCCCGCGCCCGGTCCGGGCTAAAGTGCATCTGGTCTCGACGCCAGCGCTTCACCTGTTCGGGTCCAGGGGCTGTGTTGAATCGCCATACGGCGGTGGAATTCACTGTTTCACAGCCCGCTTGATGTTATAGACGACACACATCAGCGCGATTTCTCGGAACTCACGGAACCACGAACGCGCTTGCACGGTGAAGCCAAGCGAGCGCTTCACAGCCGAGTTCACGGTTTCGGTCATAGAGCGCTGATTGTAGCGCTGTTCGTCGATTCTGGCGTTGTGCGCGTGGTCGTATGGTGCGAAGATGCGATGTTTGATGAGCGGGCGAATCCCGAGGTCACGAAGGGATTCGCGGAGTGATTGTTTGTCATATCCTTTATCGGCGGCGAGAGACCGCAGATCGCCCGCATTCCGGCGGGCGATCTGCTCAGCGAGGTCTGCGTCGCTTCCTTCACGGGTCGTTGAGCAGTGAACGTCGAGGACGGCTTGAGAGTCTGTATCGACGAGTTTCGTGACTTTTAGCTTCTGTACGCGGTAGCTCGTTCGCTGGCAGTAGTGGGGGCTCGCAGCTGAGCGTTCGTAGAATGTGGCGTCAATGGCTCCGTGCTTCGAGGGATCGTGCAGCTGCGCCGACTGGCGCAGCAGCACTCGACAGACGCTCATACTGATCCGGTCGAACGCCTTACACAAGGTGGAGGGCGGGGGGAGATCGGCCTCAGCAAGGCCGATCTCCCCGGTTATTTGTGGCATCTCCTTGAGAAGGTCGATGGTCATTCGGTAGGAGGTATCGAGGTAAATCCGCAGACAGTGCAGGGAAACGAGTGCATAGTCGGCGAATCCGCCGCCACCTTCGGGGGCGGCGGATTCGTCTCCATCGCCAGTAACTCTTTGAGCAACCGGGACAATTTCCCCAGTGAAGCGGGGGATTTGCGTCATAGACACTCGCAGCCTCCCGCTTCAACTTCTTTGATTTAGCGCCCTATCCCGACGCCGTCTAGTGATTCAACATAGCCGTTTCAACAGAGCTAGCCGTCCCACACTCGTGCCAGGATAGTGATATCCTGTTGGCACTCATTGCTCAAGATCTTTCACTTCATCAATAACAGTGTTAAGTGAAAGCAGTCCACCGTTTTGGAGGTCCAACGTTTCGAACTCAATCAGAGGTTCGCCGTTCTCGTTTGTGCGGTGGGCGTAGTGGTGCTGGATGTCACTGAGTTCGTCCAAGTGCCGGAGGAGGGTGAAGTTCTCTAGGACGATATGGATTTTATCGACGTCGACGTCGTGCTTGTCGTATTTGTTGATGGTGTGGTCGATTTTGTTGGTGGGATCCTGGCCACCGCTGAACAGGGTCTCGACCTCGTACGCCTCCTGCTGCCTGGTAAAGAACACGTCAGGGACCACAACTCCATGCTTGGCTTCTGTCTCGATCCACTGTCCAAGATCTTCCAACCCGTTGATGTCCTTGTCGCGGTCACGGAGCTGCTGAACGAGATACCGGACGATGTAGACCTTGATGTTGTAATGGAGCGGGGATTCTCCACTGTCGGTGTCATCTCGTTCCTTGCCTTGAACGTGGCCCTCGTTCTCCGTGGTGAACCGCTTGAACAACCCACGTTCTTCCGTTTTGATGTCGTCCAGATAGTCCTCGAACTCTGTCGGGGCGTAGCGGTTGAAGAGATCGTCAAAGACGCCTGGCCCAGTTGGCCGTTCGATAGCCGGCTCGTCAACCTTGATGTCACCTGCTGCAAGATTGAGGTTGCCCCAACACAGCTCGGCCATCCGTTGTTCAACTTCGAATCCTGGCTGGCGTGGGGCGACCTCTACCACGTTCAACGGCGGATGTGGACTCTCAAGCTTGATTTCGTCTAAGATGTCGCGGTACTCGTTGACAACATCAGGGTCGGCGGCTTTGAAGACGATGAAGCCGAACTTGCCGAGCGTTGCTTCCAGCTTTTCTCGCAGCTTCGCTTGATCGATTTGCCGTTCGCGGTCATCGAGGTCGATGAAGATGACTTTCTTCTCCGCGTCGAGCCATTTCTCGATCTCGCGTTTATTGATCTCGTCAAGCTCATTGATCGGTTGGAACTCCGGATGGCCGCCGTTAGCTTCGCGGTGGATACGGCGGCACAGCGTGAGATAACTTCCGATGTAGCTGTTATCCTCCGCTTCATTGAAGAGCACGATCGTCGTTCCATCTGCGGTGGTTGCCGCACCGCCACCACCGTAGATGATATCCTGGACCGTCGGAACCTCCTCCCCTGTACCGCCAGTGTGACCGCCACCTCCCGTGGCAGCTGTACTTCTTGCCGTGGATGCCCCGGCGTCACTGGCTGTACTGTCTTCTGTCTCATCGTCCTGTGGGTGGGTTTCCTCGATCTCGTCCGATTCGAGTTGTTCGAGCCGGCGACGGATCTCTTCGTCTAACGTTTCGTCGAGAGCGGGCACGAAACGGATCCGTGGTGGCGACACACGGCGATACAGCGGCACAGTGAGGGGTTGTCGACGCCGATTCGCTGGCTCCCGGATCTCGGTATCAAACGACGACGGCCGGAACCGCACAGTCGACGTGGATCCCAGTTGCACCAAGGGAATCTGCCAGTCCTTCGCCTCCACGGCTATTTTCGGTACATCGGCGTCCACGTCAACCGAGACTGTATCGAAAGATGTTCCGGGAAGTGACAGCTCCGGTACCGTGAGGTCGCGGCTTGTCTGATTGATAGACGGGACGGTAGCCGCGGGTTCCATCGACTCTGCTGCAGATACCTCTGCAAGCGGGACGTCTGGTACCGTAACTTCGCCCGGTGTGTAGTCTGGTTCGGCGTCGGCGGGTGGGGTTTCCTCGCCTTGGCCGGTGGGTTCGCCGCCCTCTCGATCTGGTGACGGCAGGTGGCGCTCCGCTTCCGATTTGTTGGGTCGTTTGCGGCGGCGCTCTTCCTCCGTGTCGTGGTGATGGGAGTCGGCTTCTTGTTCGTGGTCGTCAGGCATGGTAGACGCGTACTCCTGTTTGTGGTGTCTCGTTGGCTTGGTGCTCGACTGTCTCGAAGTTGTAGACGCCGAGGAACACGCCGGGCATCACCTCGTCCAGGTAGCGAAGCAGGGAGACTGACTCGTCGAAGTCCTGCCGTCGGTGCACGATAGAGCTGGTGTTGACTGCTGTGATCACCTCGCGCGCAGGGATGACTCCATTCTCGACGACGAGTGCCTTCGTCAAATCCATATTCCGACGATACCGAGAGCTATTGGTGCTGTTGGCGGTGCTTGTTGGAACACGGTCTGGGTGTGCACAATCCGGGATATAGTCGGGGTATGACCAGTCGTCCGCGGTCAACTCCTGTTCTGCTTGCCGGGTGAAGTCCTCCTCGGGGTTGGGAACGTTCGAAAAGAACCGGGAAAGCGTTGAGCGGGCTGCTTCGTCATCGAACGTGGCCCAGACAGCTTGATTCAACCGGTGCAACCGGGCAAGCACACCGTCTTCCGTATGGCCCCAGACCGTGTATTCCGCCGCACGGTCTTCATCCTCGAGATCGGGGACGAAGCGTTTCTGGAGGCCGACCAGCCCTGCTACGTCATGAAGACTGCCGTGGAGTGATGGATATGCTTCGGTGAGGTATCGTGCTGTAACGGCTTGCGTTGTGTATGCGAAAAACGTGAAGGGCGAGATATTGGCTGTTACCTGGAGTACCCCGGTCAAAAACTGCTGGACAAGGTCAGACAGCGTTGCGGGGTCATCAAGTACGGCTTCGACTTGGTCGTCAACGACCGGAGGCGATGTATCCAAATGTTGCAGGACGGCTGTCAGTTGTTCGTCTACGGTTTGCAGGAGTGAGACGAGGCGGGTGTCTGTCGTTGTGACGGCGACGTAGTCATCTCCGGTGAGGCCTTCCCGTTCGGCGTTCACCCATTTATACGGATCATCCAGGGCGACTCCGAGGAACTGCTCGGTGAGGTTGGCCAAGCTCTCGTCGGGTACGCTGCCATCGTCCGTGAGGCCGCCAAGGAGGAACCGGCGGAGCCGGGGCTCCTGATCGACCACCTCGCGTACCGTTGTCTCGCCTGGTTCAGGTGGTGCTAACCGGTCGCGGAGCTCCATCAGGGTTCGAGCCGTTTCGGCGACAGGCCGGAGCTCGTCGTTGGCAAACGCTGTCCACTCCTCCTGCTTCGTGATCCGTCGCGCAATGTCGTCGTAGCTCATAGTCACGGGAGTTCAGTCACCGATTGGTTTGATTTGCAGGTAGTCGTCGTACACGTACGTGATTTTGTTCAGCCCGAGGAAGAGGAGTGGGGCGGCTTGGTCAAGCAGGTCCATGATGCTATCTTGGCTGTCTTCCACGTCGTTTCGGTCGGTTGCAGCTGAGAGCCCGTCGAAGTAGATACTGAATTCACGGCCAACCCACTGTTCCGGGACGTTCGCAACCCGGTTGGCCACGCGGTCCTTGTAGTCCTGTTTGAGGTCAGAGATGTTGTTGAAGTATGTTGAGAGAGCGTCACGGAATGCCTGGGTTGAGTAGTCGCTGAAATAGGTCCAGATGAGTTCGTTGGTCTTGGTAATCGACCCGCCGAACGATCGTCCCTGGTTGTTCGGATTATATTCAGGGAAGCACAGGATCTCGTAGCTATCGTATATCTCGGTGTTTGGCTTGATCGGGTTCGGCCAGTCCAACGCTGTCAGGCCGAACTGGTCCCGCACCAACGACTGCGTATCGTCGAATTCCGGGTATGATTTTTGGAGGAACCGACGCAGCGTCTGATTCAACGACCACAGATAGAACGTCGGATACGAATGATTCACCACGAACTCCAGCACACCCTGATACAGGCGTTCAACGATGTCACGCACCTCGTCAGGCGACGTAAGCAGAGCGTCGAAGTCAACCCCTGGTTCCTGCCACCCATGATACAAGGTCTGTGATGACAGGGCCTGCGTCAGCTGATCGTGGACCTCATCAGCAAACTCGATGAACTGCGACTCCTCAACCTCAACCGTGACTGCCGTCTGGACATCACCGCCTTCCGACAACAGCCACGACTGCAGATCACTGAGCTGAGCGCCGAAGAAACTCTTGTAGAACTTCGCGACGCTGTTCCGCTGGTATACCTCCTCTTGCCGTGGGTTGATGCCGCCGAGGAAAACCTGCTGCTCACGTTCGGATAGCGTCTCCAACCGGCGCCCGTTGAATTCGTGCTGCAGCTGTCTGTGGTACTCCCTCAGTTGCCACGCCGCCTCCCACAACGGGACGACAGTCTCCCGGATATACTCCTCCCACACCTCCTGCTCCGTATAGTCGACAAAATCATCAACTTGGGTATAGGTCCGGCTCCCACTCATTAGCTAATTAAAATGTATTCTATAGACTAATAAAAGTAACAACTACCTCGCTACGATCGTATTCCGACGTGTGGAACAGTCACAATTATAGTATAGGATTGTAATCATAAAACTCAGTACATCACAAAGCCGCTTAGTTAGAACGTCTGCTTGCTGAAGGTGTGTCTACGACCCAGCAAGCAGACAGTGAGATTCACGAGGACCAGCTCCTTAACTTCCTCGTCAACTGCCTTGACGAGGAAGTTTCTCTGAATCTCGCCAACAACGCTGAAATCGATGCAGAGGACATCTACGAGGTCCTCGTCGGCGCGACCGCCGACGGGACCTCGATCTCCACGCTGTGCAACTCCAGTGAAGACTCGCTATCGGCGAACACGATTCTCTATCATCTACGGACGAAGTTCGAGCCGGAGCGGCTCGAACGAGTCGCTAACACGCTTCTTCGCCGAGACATCGTCGAACTGCTTCCCGAGCAGGTGGAGGTCTGCGCAGACCTCCACCTGCGGCCCTACTACGGTGATGAAGACGACACGGAGAACCTCTATCACTCCGAGGCGAAGCGTGGAACCACCGCATTCCACGCCTACGCCACACTCTACGCGCGTGTGAAGAACAAACGCTACACGCTGGCGGTGCGCCGTCTCGAAGACGGCGACACCGCCAGCAGCGTCCTCGCTGAGTTCCTCGGTGTCCTAGACGGCCTTGACACCGAGGTCAAGGCCGTCTACCTTGATCGCGGATTCTACGACAGCAAGTGTCTCACGCTGCTTCAGGCGCACAACTACGCCTACGTAGTCCCGATCATTCAGTGGGGAAAGACGATTCAGCAGGAACTCTCGGAAGGGTGGAGTCGCGTCATCCAACACGATCTGACAGGGAAACTCGACGGTCACAGCTGGACCGTCGAGTTTCCCGTCTACATCGACTGTACGTACCTGAACGGGAAGTACGACGACCACGGCGTGGCGCGTCACGGCTACGCCGCTGACGCGCCGTTCATCGAGAGTCCACGCGACGCTCGATACCACTACAGCAAACGGTTCGGTATCGAGTCGAGCTATCGGTTGTCCGAGCAAGCGATAGCGACGACAACGACGCGAGATGCAACGGTGAGACTGCTGTACGTCGTGGTGAGTCTGCTGTTGCAGAACGTCTGGCGGTATCTGCACTACGAATACGTGGCGACGCCGCGCCGAGGCGGGCGTCGCCTGTGGTGGTGGCCGTACAAGGAGTTCGTGAATATGGTTCGACGGGCCGCGTGGACGGCCCTCGCGGTGCGTCGGGCCGTCCCCGCGAACCGGCCACCGGATGACCGGTTCTACCGGTAGTCACCGACCGAGCAAGCGTCGTCGCAAGTGGCAACGCTGTCGCGTCGGCGGCTGAGCGCCGCCGACAGCGACAGCTCCGCCTTCGATCAGCGTTGCTCAACCGTGATCGACGACTCACCACAACAAAACAGGTGGCTCAGGTCACACTAACTGGCAATGCTTTGTGAGGTACTGAAACTGCTTTCAGGCGGTAGAAAATCGACTTATATAGACCAATCAAACGTCCTGAGCCTATAGACTGGTTCGACAACATACTCATCTACGCATTAGTAGAGGCATCGACGCGCGACGAAGCACTGGCGGCAGGCACATCTGCGTTCGACCGACTGGTCGGCGTCGCCCTAGACGCCGTCTTCGACTATTACCTCGGCTTTGCACGTTGTCTATATTACATTATAGGGATCGGAATCAGTGCGAGAAGCGGTATACGCGGTATTCACAAACTCACTCAACCCGAAGCAAGAACTCAGTGGAGATCGTGAAGGTAGCGTTTACGGTGTTTGACCTTCCAGTGGAGAGCTTCGAATCTGCGACTAGACCGCTCCGTTCCGTTTGCACACCGTCTCAGCCGCCATCCCCGGCCGATATCCTGTTGGATTCCCAACGTGCAAAGCCGAGTTGCTGTTTCAGTTCTCAGTGATAGAAGACTTGACGTCGCGTACGACATCGAGGTCGGCGCGGTATTCTTCTCCTTCGGGCAGCTCGTCCCACTCGACGAACTGATAGGCTTCAAGCAGGTGATCGACTACGTCAATATGAGCGTCGTCGAGTTCAACCGTGGCGTCTTCGTTCTCGGAGGGGAGTTGGTCTTCAACATCCTCGGTAAGGTCGTTACTGGCTTTCAGTACTGCTCGAAGTGCGCGAACGTGACCTCGGTTCAACTCGACTTGTTTCTGAGACATCAGGTGTGGGTTTATACCCGTATATCAAAGAAGTTGGGGGAGGGAATCAAGAGGTGATTTTGGGCTTCGTGCCGGAGATTCAGTTCCCTGATGTGGAGCGTGTGCAGTACCACGCGATCGCGTGGAGGGGTCGGTTCTGGTATCGCGAAGGTAGTAACCGACTATCGTGGGGGTTGGTGGTTTCGAGTCCGAGTGAGGATTAGATATTGAAGTCCCAAATGTTCGGGCAAGCGTTCGCCAGCGTCTCTGTTCTCTGATCGATTTGTTCGGTTCCCCAGTTGTTGTACTCGCAGACGGCCTTCGTCATCTCGTAGTCAGATGACGCATACTCCTTCGTCTTCTGGTCGAAAGGGTCGTCTTGCGCGCGGGCATTCACCCGCTCGTCAAGAATTGTGAGATTCCCGATTTTATCCGAGTATTCCTCGAACTCCTCTGGGGACATATCCAAGTACGCCGGCCACGTGCTGTATTTCTTCGCCGAGAACGCTTTCCTCGGAGCGATGTGTTCGATGTCGATAGTGCTAGGGTCGACTCTCTTGTTACCGGACGCATAGTACTCGTTCTCCATCCGTGTGAGGATATAGCGGGTTCTGGCGTTCCGTGTGAAGCTCTCGGTTCGGATAGCCAGTCGTACATCGGAGTCGTCCGGCGCGATAGAAGACAAACGTTCCCGAAGCCGTTCGATGGGTTCAGGGTCGTTGAAGATCGTGGAGCAAAGGGTCGCGTGGATCTCGTCCACATCCGTACCGGTTTGCTGACCCGTCATCCGCCAGCGGAACACGAACGATTCGAGGATGTTCAACGCTCGCATCAGGCGGTTCGGATTGTCGATTTCGGTGAAGAGACGGAGAAGAAGTGTTCGTTCCTGCGTGATGCCGAGCGTGTTCAGATTCTCCAGTTTCTGATTAATTACCCGGTTACCCTGTTGGCCGAAGAGGTCAGTGTCCGCTTGGACGATGTCAACGTACAGAGACGCCTTCTCCTTCATATCGGCCACGTAATCCTCGACGGTGATATTGGAGGCGGGGATCTCCTTGTCGAGTACCTCACAGAAGCGGTCGTAGAGCTTGTAACTGGAGATGGGGTCGGTCACGTCCGGCTCTTCTGCTGACATAATGTAGTGACGGAAGAACCGTCCGGGTTTGGTCAGTTCGGGCTTGATGATTTTGATAGTGTCTTCCCAGTCCCGACGCACGAGCTCGTAGTTAATCGACTGTCTCGGTGCTTCGTGCGCAGTCTTAAACAGATAGTTCTTCATCAGGTCAACTGCGCTGAGTTCCAGTCCGCGGTCGTTCAGAGTCTCGAAGAGTTTGAACGCAGAACCCTCGCTGTCGCACTCGATGGTGACCAACGTCATCGAGTTCACGAGCCGCTTCCGAATCTCGTTGACCTCCTCAACGTCTTTCTGGGCGATCTTCTCGTGGAAGAACTCGGCAGCTTCAACGAGCTGGCTGTTTTCGTTCGATGGGAGTCGCCCGTTCAGCAGTTGCGTGTACTCCTCGTCGTCGAACGTGCTCATCGTGAGGTTGGGCTGTTCGACGAAGTCCTCGTCCTCCTCCCAGAGGTAGTTGCGGTCGATCCCTTCAGCTGGATCCGAGTCAGTGTCTAGCTCGTCACCGTACTTCCGGAGCTTCTGCCTGATGATGCAGAGAAGAACCGAAATAGTCGCCAACCGCTGCTGACCATCGACGATTTGGAGAACCGCGAGTTCGTCGAGTCCCTTGTCTTCCTTCACGACGACAATCGAACCAAGGAAGTGGGTGTCAACCTCACCCTCGGTTACAAGCATCAGATCGTTCCAGAAGGCTTCCAGCTGTTCCTCTTGCCACGCGTACGCCCGCTGATACTCGGGGACTTGGAAGCGGTGTTTGTCTCGGGAGAGGACAGAACTGACCGTGTCCTCAACGGCAGTGATGTTCAGCCCTTTAGACGACATTATATAGTCACTAACATAGAGCTACATAGAAAAGGTTACCCAAGAAAACAGTCTCTATCAGCCGAATTCGCCTCTTTCGAGGGCGAAACGGAGATGGGGTACTGGTTATCCGTCGGTGAGTCGTCGAGGGGGCTGGCTGGCGCGCACGTCGGCCTCAAGATGGCTTCGAGAGAGATCTACACGAACGGGTTCGACGAGGACGTCCAGACTGACAATCAGACGAACGGCTGCCCGGAATGCGGTGGGCGAGTGGCGACGAACACGGTGGAGACAGTCTGCGAGGCGTGCGGACTCGTCCTAGCAGAACACGCAATCGACCATAGCGGGGAGCCGGTGTACGAGGAGGAGACCGAGCGAACAGGCGCGCCACTCACGGCGTCGCGTCACGATCGGGGACTCTCAACGACGATCGGGCGGCAACGCGACGGGAAGGGGAACACGCTCTCGGCGAAGAAGCGCCGGCAGCTCGGCCGACTACGCCGCGAGCAAAAACGGGGGCGATTCCGTTCCAAACAGGAGCGAAACATGAGCCACGGACTCGGAGAAGTACAGCGAGTCGCGAGCGTCCTCGACGCCGACGACACGCTCCAGGGGCAGGCGTGCCAGCTCTTCCGGAGCGCCCACTCCGAGGACCTTCTCCATGGACGATCCATCGAGGCGGTGGCAGCGGCGAGCGTCTACGGCGCGTGTCGGTGCAACGGCCGCTCACTCCCGCTCGCGGACGTCGTCGAGGCCGCACGCGTCGGCGAGAATCGCGTGACCAACGTCTACGCGACCCTGAACAAGGAACTCGGACTGCCGGCCCAGCCGGTGCAGCCACATGCGTACCTCCCACGTTTCGCCTCCAATCTCGACGTTCCGGACGCGGTTCGGCGACAAGCGCGGACGCTCGCGGAGCACGCCGAGGAGGAATCTCTCGCGCAGGGGGTGTCGCCACCGGGATTCGCTGCGGCCTGCCTCTACTACGTAGCTCAGGAGAGCGAGTATCGACTTACACAGGCTGCAGTCGCGGACGCCGCAGGCGTCACGACGACCACGATTCGGACGCATCGCGAGACGCTCCGCGCAGCACTCGAGTAGCTCGGTGGCGCGGCAATTGGACGGAGCCCCGCTCAGGTTTATACTGGAGGACGCGGGCAAAGGGAGTGTGACGCGACACCCGGACTGTCGTCGCGACGACGAGGCGTTCCAGCCCCACGGCGAAGCGACCCGAGAACCGGACCACGTCCTCGAACAAAACGGCGACCCACGCGATCGGTTAGCGGGGACGGACTATCCCGAGACACAGGAATCGCCGTCGACGTGCCCCGGCTGTGGCCAGTCCGTCCCGCTAGCGCGTGAGACGTGTCGGTCGTGTCGCCACGAGCGCGCTACACAATCGGAGGCGAACGAGGACGACGGAGAGGTGAAGATGGAGTTCCTCCATCTCGTCTTCACAGTCGTCGCGGCACGGACAGAGACGGCGGCGCTCGCGAAGGGGACGGCCGCACACTCATTCCTCGTCGAGAAAGGCGACACCGCGGTTCACGAGTGCGAACTCGTCGCGAATAGTGATGGCTCGCCGTCGCGAACGATCACCAACCACTGGGGTGACCTGCCCGACGTCGTCCAAGTGGAGAGTGACGTCGGCGAACGCCTGCTTCACCAAGCATGTAGCCGCACACAGTGGGAGGACGATACGGACTCGGGCGGACACGCGACGTATCTCTACGACCGCGCCGGGACCTCGATCAACTCACAGCAGCGACTTAGTGCGGTCCGTGAGCAAGCGGCGGACCCCCTCTGGCTCGTCCCCGCGCTCGCACTCCAACAGCCGTCGCGTCCCGACGACACAGGACGGCAGTCGTCCGCGACGCCGACACGAGAGACGCTCATGTGTCGATGTTGCGAGCGTGAGACCCGGCATCGCTTCCGCGGCGTCGAAACCAGTCCAGCCGACAAATGGGCCGGGCAGCCCATCTGGGACTGTCGAGTCTGTGGGACATCACGCCACGGCCCAGACCCATCGTAACTGAGAGCGCAAATGGGCTAATGTGGTTTAATTCCTCAGACAGTGGAGGATACCTGTGGATTAACCAGTGAGGCGTGACAACACGGATAGTAATGACTGAAACGTTTCTTACTGGAGATGAGGAGTCTATTGATGAGCAAGGCCTCATCGCTGACGCCAGAGAAGATGTGTGTATTCTTCATATAGAAGACGATCAAAGTTTCTCCGAACTCGTCGCAACGTTTCTCCAGCGCGAACGCGACTACTTCACAGTCAAAACCGAAAACAGCCCTCAAGGTGGACTCAGCCGACTCGAAGAAGACAACGTGGACTGCGTGATCAGTGACTACGATATGCCGGAGATGAATGGCTTAGATGTCCTCGAACGAGTCCGTGAGGAGCATCCAGATCTGCCGTTCATCCTGTTCACTGGTAAGGGAAGCGAGGAGATTGCCAGCGAAGCGATCTCCAAGGGCGTCACCGAGTACCTGCAGAAGGGCGGCGGTACGGAACAGTATGAGGTGCTGGCTAACCGTATTGAACAAGCCGTGGCACGGCGTCGCGCGGAACAGCAAGTGACACGGGGATTCCGGGCTATTGAAGCGGCACACGACGGTATTAGCCTCCTCGATGAAGACGGGCAGTTCATCTACGTCAACGAGGCATACGCCGACATCACCGGGTATGATCGCGAGGAACTGCTTGGCAAACACTGGGACATCCTCTACCCGGAGAACGAACTCGACAGAGTCTATGAGGAGATGCTCCCCGAGGCCCGGGCGGATGAGTGGAAAGGGCGGACGGTCTACACGCGAAAAGATGGCGACCCAGTCAAGGTTAACCACCGACTTGCCTACACAGACGACGACACGTTGATCTGCACAGTTGCCGACATTCCAGAAGCTGAAGAGGTACGAGAGGAGCTGTCGCTGAAGGAGCGCGCGATGGATGAAGCACCGATCGGGATCGTCATTACGGACCCCGGTCAGGAAGACAATCCAATTATCTACGCGAACGACGGATTTGTTGAGCTGACCGGATACTCGTGGGATGAAATCATCGGGCAAAACTGTCGGTTGCTGCAGGGGGAGGAAACACGAGCGGAGCAGAAAGCGCAGATGCGAGAAGCCATTAATGACGCTGAACCAGTCACCGTCGAACTGCGAAACTATCGGAACGACGGTGAGTTATTCTGGAACCGCGTCAGTATCGCGCCAATCCTCAACGAGAATCAAGAGCTGGACTATTTCGTCGGTTTTCAGCAAGACGTGACTGAACGGCGGGCGATACAAGAGCGGAACGAGGAGTGGATTCAGACGATCCAAGAGCTTGGAGGGGTACTGGCGCATGACGTACAGACCCCACTCGATGTGATCCGGGGCCGACTGGAGTTAGCGCGGGAAACAGGTGACGTCGACCACCTTGAGGACGCAGAAGCGGCCCTTGATCGAGTGGAAGTTCTAACTGAGGATCTAGCAGAGGTGATGCAGACCGGAGAGTTGGTAAATAAGAAGACGTTCGTCGACGTGTCCAGATTGGTCAGGGACATATGGCGCACGTTGAACGTAGGCGATGCAGCACTCGAAGTGGATAGCGAGATCGCCGAAGTGTATGCGGACAAGAAGGCGTTACGGAGGATGTGTGAGAATCTGCTGGGGAATTCGCTGGAGCATGGTGAGGAGGATGTGACGGTTCATATTGGAAAACTAGACGAGGAGGCGGGGTTTTATCTCGAAGATGACGGCCCCGGAATTCCACGAGAGGATCGGGAAGATGTGTTCATGCCGGGGTTCACGACAAAGGAAGACGGCACTGGATTCGGAATGGTGAGCGTGGCGCAAATCGTCGCAGCACACGGCTGGCAGATTCGAGTACGGGACGGAATTGACGGCGGGACTCGGTTCGAAATATTCGACACCACGATGCAAGATACTCCGCGCTGAGTCAGGACAAAAACTATCGCTCACCGTCGACACTCAACGACGGCGTACTGTGGGAGACACCCTGTGTACCGAATGGGAGACCAACTTCGTTCAGCGGAAACGGTGGGTGGAACAGCCGTCGAGTGGGTATGCGTACATACTGCCGAAAGTGTATCCGGCGATCTCACTCGGCCTCGTGGATGGTTGCTATCGCACGCTGGCGCTTTTCGACTATTTCATGGACGCGTTCTTTCTTGTCCTCGATATCCTGTTGGTCACGGATCCAGTACAGGTCAGTGTAAAACGCCACGAGTGCCTCGACTTCCTCGCCCGAGAGGTGGCCAATGTCGTCGGCATTACTCTCGTAGACAACCGGCTTTTCGACTGTCTGAGTGAGTGTTTCGTAGTCGCCGCTCTCGGCCATCTCGTCGATGTACGACAGTGTAGAGAGTTCCGTTCTGAATGCCCGACGGAGATGAGCGAGTGCTGCTTGACGGCGACGCCAGAACAAAAAGTACGATCCTGCGATTGTCGCGACCGCCCCGATAATACTTCCTAAGACCAGTCCGACAATTGCTCCCGCCATACCCTATTTCCTCACGTCCGCAGGAAAGACGTGATGGCTTCCACCTACTCCTGACAATTTGTTTGTACGATCTATCTAACGCTCAACGCCACCCTTCAGGAGTGCGACGACCGCGAGACACTCCAGATGTCGAGTGTAAATCGCCCCCCATCACGAGAGAGATAGCCTGTATCCTGCGGTAGTCTCTGAGAAGTTTGTCGCGCGGAGAGGGGTGACGCGCGCCGAAGAGGCGGGCGTCGGACTCGATGATGCACATGGTCATCTACGCATTCGTGGAAGCATCGACGCGCGACGAAGCACTTGCAGCAGGCAAATCTGCGTTCGACCGACTGGTCGGCGTCGCCCTGCACACGGACGCCGTCCTCGACGATTCTGTGACGTTCGACGAGACGGACGTCACCGGGGCGGGCCACGCGCGGTGGGGTGAGCGGCCGGCCGCGGCGCCGAGCAAGTCGAACGCCGGTGAAGAACTCCTTGAGGCTGGCTGGGAGGCGACCATCGAGGCGTTCGAACCGAACCTCGCGGCTGTTCGCGAGGGCCTGAACGAACTCGACGACGAGGCGATCATGCGTGACGAGGACCTCGTCCGGCATGCCTGCCACAACCTCGGTGCCTATCGTGGGCCGTCAGTCGTCCTCTACGACGAACACGGACAGGGGATTCGCGACCGAGAACGGCTCAACAGGATTCTCGGCGGCGCCGAGTCGTGCTGGATCGTCCCCGCCGACGTCCACTACTAGCGATGGCGGGCCACACGACTCGTCGACGGCCGCCGTGGCAGAAGCCGATCCCGAAAACCGCCTTCGGCTACTGTACGAGCTGTCAGGAGGTCCCGGCGGACCCGGTCTACGCCGCACGTGGCGATCAGCAGTGTGCCGACTGCTACTTCGAGAACGAACTCTCGAGAACGAGCGACGTGTAGACACCCCGTGTGCAAAGTGTAAATACCAACTTTGCTACGGTTTCAACCTCTCAGAGGCAGTATTAGGAATTCGACTGATGGCGTGTTAACCAACAATTGGCAGTAGAATCGGGACTGTATTGGTTAAACTGGCTGGGTTGCGACCGCCGTCGTGTTTGTCGCCCCCGAGAGGGGTGCGGGAGTGCTTGAGTGGTGCTCTCGAACCGAACGATGAGTGGAACTTTCGACGACCACGCGACGGCACAGACCACACACCACCAAGGCGAGATTCGCTACGTCGGCTCCCGGGAGCAGGGCGAGACGGTCGTGACGACGCATCCCGGTGGAGAGCGGCTCACACCGGAGCGCAGCCTCCGAATTGCCCGGCATAGTCCGAGCGGATTCGCCGTCGGCTATCGTGGGAGTGGCCCGGCACAGCTCGCACTCGCCGTCCTCCTCGACTACACGGACAACGCGGCGCTCGCCCGCGAGCACTATCAGACGTTCAAAGACGAGGTCATCAGCCACCTCGAGTACGGCGCCGACGGCACCTGGACGCTCACCGACGCCGATATCGAACACGTCCTCCCCGACGACGTCACACCAACTGCCTAGCCAACCTCACACCAACGATGTCCGATACAACTGACTCTTCGAGCGATGCGACCGCCGACCAGCCGACCGAAACCCAGCACATCGAACGTACCGACGTCGGCGTCTCGATCACTGTCCAACTCAAACGCGGCTCCGGAACACGCGACGAAGACAAGATCAAGGGCAAAGTGAAAGCCGAGACACTCGACGACGCCCAAGAGGACATGGATATCCTTCGCGAGTATCTGCACCGGGTCGCCGACGACGCACGCCAAATTCAACCCGAGGCTGAAACCGAGTAGAGACAACACCGAAAGCTCTCGATATCGGTTTGTCGACGCCGGGAGCGGGCGAGGCGTCCATCATGCCCAACCAAGAGAGCGAGAATGCGAGCACACTCACACCCGAACAACGACTTACGCCGGCAAGCTTCGACGTCCTCCGCGCCTGTATCGTGACGATTCCTGACGTCGAGACTGTCCGGGAGTGTGTCGCGTACGAGAACGCGCATCAGAATCGTGAGCCCATCCTCCGCGTACTCGCGCAGCAAGCCGCGAAAGTCCGAGACGAGAGCTAGATAGTCGGCACCTCAGTATGTGGCCCGACGAGACGTTTATCGAGCCACCCGAGAGGGTGGAGGCATTCAGTGATGAGCGATACACCAGATCCGGAAGTCCACCATCAAGCAGCGTTCAGTGACGATGGCGGGCTCGAAGTCCAGGAGTCGAGCGTCGAAACGTCTCTCGAGGATTTCGGCGCCGACGTCGACCATCGCAACCGCGAGTCGCGACGCGATCAGCCCGAGGCCAGCGAGTTCGGCGTCGACGACCGCCCCGACGTACAGGATTCAAGTGAGGATGACGAGCAGGCCGCGCTCTTCCCCGATACCGACGACGACCAGCAGACGCTCACCGGGGAGAACGCCGCGACACGCTGTCTCTTCAACGACTAATTACAGAGCGGACTCTGGATGACACTCCCAACTGGGTATCAGTAGTGGGACGCGCAGTTTCCGGCTCCAACTCTCACTCTCGAAGCCAATGGGGAGTATTCGGTAAGTGTAGGCCAGTTATGTATCGTGTGAAAGGAATCGTCTCCTAACCCAATTAATCGTGGTTCCGATAGCGTAGGCGAGGCTTCCGGGAACAACAGCGAAGAACAGCCCCAATCGAACACCGTACCGGAGTCCGCCGAACAGTTCAGCGCGAGCGGAGCCGTACGCGAACGCCGACATTCTGGGGTGCACGTAGCGGGACGCGCCCGTCCAATCGCCAGTGAGATAGCCGACGAGCGGCGGGAAGACGAACCACCAGAGCGTGATGAGCCAGAGTAACCCGACGGTCAGACCGAGGCCAGCACCGACGATCCCCGCGATACCGGCGATTCCGAGTGCAAGGAGAATCCATCCGCCACCGAAAGCGTTCAATCCGACGTTGAACCCGAGGAGAAACGCGATAGATGCGAGGAGTAACAACACACCGACCCCGCCAGCGATTGCACGTCGCGGACGCTTCGTCCCGACGATGTACTGAAAGACCTGCCCAGAACTGGGCTGTGTCATACTGTTAGGTGTTCTTCAGAGGCGATAACGGTTGGGTCTGGTTTCCCAAGAACACGTATCCCAGACTCAACTGCTCCAAAACAACCTGTAGTCGATGTATGCGAATGATAACACTCCAATTAGGAGAATAAACGTTAACTGAGGCTGACCATCCGAGGCCACGATGAATCTTCGGGATCGGTTTGTGCGAAAGGTATAATTGGGAAAGCGACGAACCTAGTGATGAACGAATGGCCCTGAAGGATATCCCCACGGTAGACGAGCTGGCCGAGACAACAGGGCAATCTGTGGAGCAACTCCGAAAGGACCGCGTGGCTGCAGGGAAGATGTCAAGCGACTCGGACGCTGAATAGCGGTACTTTCTGATGGGCGAGCCTGAGTCACTGAATACTGTTGACCAGTTACTCGACCATACGAACGGTCCGGAAGACCCGATTACTAACCGCGACCTTACGCGAGCGCGGTCCTCCGCCTATATCGTCCACGGGAATTTTCACGAAC
>NZ_BAAABL010000001.1:0-2216 GCF_039520965.1 Halarchaeum salinum | reverse complement strand
TTGTACGAGGTGTTCAGATACCCGCACTGGGCAGGATTCAGTGACCGTACGAGTCCTTGCGGATTTGCGGTCACCTATGTTGTTACTAGACAGTCGGAGCTTCCATGTCACTGCGACCTGCCTCATCCCGAGGCAGGCATCCCTTATCGCGAACTTACGGGACCAATTTGCCGAATTCCCTGACGTCGGTTGATCCCGACAGACCTTGGCTTTCTAAGCCAGAGCACCTGTGTCGGATCTCGGTACGGATGTTGTGCTCGTCTTTTCACGGGCCCCAGGTTGAATCGAGTTTCCCTCTCTCGCCATTCGTCCGCTTCCTGCCATTACGGCTTCCACGGATTTCGACGATTCGACCGGACGAAAGTCCGGCCCGATATACCCCGAGGCGTCGACTTCTACTGCACAACAGTACTGGAATATTAACCAGTTTCCCTTTTGTCCTCTTCGAACTACGGGAGGACTTAGGACCGACTAACCCTCGGCTGAACGGCAGTGCCGAGGAACCCTTGCTCTTACGGTCGTCGGGGTTCGCACCCGACTAACGCTGCTACTATGACCAGGATTTTCGTTTCTGCACGGTCCACACGAACTCTCGCCCATGCTTCCACCCGAACAGAACGCCGACCTACTGGATCACCCTTTCACGGGTGCCGTAAGGTCTCGGTGACGAACTTGAGCCCCGATCATTTTGGGCGCCTCGAACCTCGGCCGGTAAGCTGTTACGCTTTTCTTAGAGGGTTGCTGCTTCTAAGCTCACCTCCCGGCTGTTTAGGGCTCGAGACCACCTTCAATCGCACTTAGCTCGTACTTTGGGACCTTAACCTTACTCTGGGTTGTCTCCCTTACGGTGCACAGGCTTACCCCGCACACCGGATTCCTCGCGTCCACGGCGTCCGTAAGTTCGGAGTTCGACAGGGGGGCCGACTCCTCTCGGAGGCGGACTCCCCAATCGGTCGCTCTACCTCACGAACTACCTCAGCGAAGGTCATGCTTCGACATGTTTCGGTCGGAACCAGCTGTTGCCGAGTTCGATGGGCCTTTCACCCCTACACGTAGGTCACGGGAGGGTATTGTAAGACACCAACCCTAACAGGCCTCCACATGGCTTTCGCCATGCTTCACCTTGCCCACGCGTAGATCACTCGGTTTCGGGTCGTGTCCGTCTGACTCCCCGCCCTTGAAGACGGCGGTCCTCGCAATGCTGCGACCATGTCGGTTTCCCTATGCCTTCCCCGATAACCGGGTTAGACTCGCCAAACAGACACACTCCCTGGTTCGTTTTTCAAAACGTACGACCGGACATCGGCTCCCCTCCGGTCCTACTACGAGCTTGCACTCGCCTCGTTCCTGGAGGGGCCTTTCATGCCCAGTCGCTCCATCGCCACCTGATTTCAGGCCCTATTTCAGCTCCCTTCTCGGGATGCTTTTCAGCGTTCGCTCACGCTACTTGTTCGCTATCGGTCTCGAGGAGTACTTAGTCTTAGCAGTCGATGCCTGCCATCTTCACGAGGAATTTCCGGTCCCCGATACTCTGGAACTAACGCACGAACTACTTGCTCATCCTACGGGGCTGTCACCCTGTATCGCGCTCCATTTCAGGAGACTTCGCATGACCGTTCGTTCGATGGGAGTTAGTCCGAACACCACATTGCCCGCAAGGGCTTCGGTTTGGACTCTGCCGCGTTCACTCGCGGTTACTAACGGCGTCTCATTCGATTTCTCTTCCTGACCGTACTAAGATGTTTCAATTCCGGTCGTTCCCCATTGCGCAAAGCAATTGTAAAAGGGATTCCCATTCGGATATCCTGAGTTCTACGCCTCCGTGCGGCTCCCTCAGGCTTATCGCAGCTTGGCACGTCCGTCTTCGGCACTCGAGCCGAGCCATCCACCAGGCGGCACAGTAGCCACGTTGTCAATCGTTGTTGTTGTGACGTTCAATAAGACTCAAACCTGCCACCATGGCAGACGAGTCCAGTGAGCGCCTGGATTACACGTACACACGGTCGTCATCGCACGTCCCACAGGTGAACGTGGGAGCGTACATCGACCCTTCCCATCCGCGCTCTCGCGGGATGGTGCATCAGTCGAACTCAACTCCACCTCAAACCTGCCCACACTAAAGGGGCACGATCCGAACCGGAGCTGATATCCATGGACCCACTGGGATTCGAACCCAGGGCATCCTCCTTGCAAAGGAGGCACTCTACCGCTGAGCT